>CAIPBN010000001.1 GCA_903863315.1 uncultured Verrucomicrobiota bacterium
AGGACGACACTGAACTCGTTCACGGCGGACTTGTAGCCGCGCGACCACCCGGGCGAAAGGAGGAATTCCCCTGCCCTGCCAGCCATCGTGCCCCGGCGCGACTCAGAGCCGCAGGTTCCAATCAGCCTGCGAGTAGCAGTCCCGAACCAGCCGCGCGCTCTCCTCCGCAGGCCAGCTAGTCGGGGCAGCCACCGCTCCCCAAACCGCCCGTAAAGCCTGCTTCACGGTGTCCGCCGTCAGCGGGAGAGGCGACACGAACTCCGCATGGCTGCGGTCCTGACGATACGCCGGAGTGCGCGAAGGAAACTTCAGGCACCGGGCCATCAAGGGCTGGTTCAATGCGAGCAAGACCGTGCCGTGAAACAGCAGATGAGTCCGGCGTCGCCGCTGGGCATTTCCGGAGAACTTTCGCCCGCGCCAGACCAGATCCGTGTCACCGCAACGCTGGACCGGTTCGCCCAAGCTGCGGCTCAAGGCTGCAGCAACCCGCTGGAGAATGTAGGCGTTGGCTCCTGAAACCGTGCCCAACGCGGCATCCCGGGCCAGGTCGAGCACCAACGAGTAGTTCAGACAACCCGGCCCTTGCAGCACGGTCCCGCCGCCGGAGCAGCGTCGCAGCACAGGCACGGCGGCCGCCTCACACGCGGCCAAGTCCGCTTCGGTCGCCGCACGGTTGCCGTAGCCGAGCACGACGAATGGCACGGGTGACTCCCAAAAACGCAGCGCCTCAGCACCCTCCGCCTCACCCCGGTTCAAGAGCGCCTCATCGCCGGCTAGGTTTTCGGCGGGATTCGCGAAGCTCAGATCAAAGCAATGCATTGCCTGGAGTGTTCACGGCAACGGGGGCGGCGTGCGCAGCCACTTCTCCCATGGGGAAGGCACGCCGCACTCGGGGCAGGCGGTCGTCGGAAAACGCGCCCCGCACTGCGGACACGCCCCGCCTGTTGCGAAGGTGTCGAAGGGCACGCGGCAGTTCCCGCACATCCACAGCGCGGCGACCGGCGGGGCCAGATTGCACGAGGGGCAGGCGAACCCTTCGTGACGGCGCAACTGGTCCAACCGGGCGAGTCCCCGGGCTTGCTGCAAGCCGCGCCAGCAGTTCAACAGGAGGAAGACCGCCATGATCCCGAGCCACCACGATTGGGACCAGAATGCGACTGCCACCAGCCCGGTCACGCCAACCAGTCCGGTCACACTGGCCACCAGCAGGCTGCGCGCCCTACCCAGCCAGAACCAGAGCAGCGAGCGCAGCATCTGGCCACCGTCCAGCGGATAAACGGGCAGCAAATTAAACACCAGCATGGCCAGGTTGATGATCCAGAGCGTGCGTAGAAATCCCGCCGCGTCTCCGCGCACCCCCTCCGCCTCGGGCGGCCGCAGGAAGGCCAGCAGCAAGGACAGGCCCACGACCAACACCACGTTCACCAGCGGCCCGGCGGCAATGCTCCAAAGGGTGGCCCCTGGGCGCTGCGGTGGGTTGACATACGCCACCCCGCCCAACGGCCAAAGCACAATCAGCGAGGCCTGGCCGCCCACCTGTCGGCAGGCCAACGCATGGCCGAACTCATGCAGCAGCACGATGGTGAAGAGCGCCAGATACTCCAGGACGTTCCAGACCGGGGAGGAATACTCCGCACTCCGGCTGGTGATTTGGTAAAGGGCGACCAAAAACCACGACCAATGCAGGAACACATCGATGCCTGAAAAACGAAAGAGATGAAACGAGCCCTGGCGTGTCGGCGTCACGCGCCCAGAGCTAGCACGGCGGGAAGCACCGCAACAAGCGAATTGCCCGCGGGCTTATGACCACCGAGTTGTAATCCGTTGCCATTTGAGTTCCGGTGA
>CAIPBN010000002.1 GCA_903863315.1 uncultured Verrucomicrobiota bacterium
TCGCCGACCTCATGGGTCGCCACCGGCTCAAAGCCCATGACCCGCGTGTGAAACAGATACGGGCTGTGCTTCTCCCCCTCGAAGATGTCCGTGACGTAGTGTGTGAAGCCGCGCTCCACGGTGTCCTGCACGGCGGCACGCATCAGTGACGCGGCGATGTAGTGATTCTTTCGGTGCTCGGGCAGCACGGCGAAGCGCCCGATCTCCGCCACGCGGCTTCGCTTCACAAACTCGGTGACGTCGAAGGCCGAGCCGGCAATGGGCTTGAAACCATATTGGGCATAGGTGCCCAAGGGCGGGTTGAACAGCACGCGCAGCACGCCCACCGGTTCGCGGTTGCGGCGGGCGAGGAACCACGCCACATCGAAGCGGTCGAGGTCGTCGGGCGAAAAGGCTAGGTTGCCGTCCGCCAGCCAGCCCTTCTCCCGCTCATAGGTGGCGCGGAGGACTTGAATGGCCTCCTGACGCTCACATTCGGAGATGACTGGGACGACGGTGATTCGACTGAGACTAAGCATGAGGTTTCCTTTCGTTTGACCAGGTTTTTCCAGAGAGGCGGGCAATTTCATGCATCACGCACCCGTGCCACGCGCGGACGGCGGAGGCCGTCAGGTTGGGCTTGGCGGGCGGGACGAGCGGTTCACCAAACTCGATTTCCATCGGCGCGAGTTCCGGGATGCGCGTCCCGTATTGATGCTGCGGAAAGCGCACGCCAGCGGGGATGACCGGCACGCCGCTTTGCAGCGACAACCTGGCCGCTCCGCTGAACCCGCGCAGCAGCCGGCGGGGGTCGCGGTTCGTTGTCCCCTCCGGGAAGATGCCCACCGATGCACCCGCCCCCAGCCGTTCCGCCGCACGCGTGAATGCCGCCACGCGATCCGTGAGCAACGGGCGCAGGACGTTCAGGAAGCGTGGACGCGCGGGCTTGCGGTCCAGCGTGATGACATCACCGGCGCGGTAGATGAACGCGATGCCGGGGACGAGCTTAAGATTCCAGTCCGCGATGAAATGCAGCGGCTGGCCCGCGCGGGTGTGCAGCAGAAACGCCGGCAGAAACAGCGCTTCCAACTTGGTGCTGTGGTTCAGCGCGAGGATGAACGGGTCGTGCTCCGCCGCGATCCGCTCCAGCCCGCGCACGCGGACGATGCTGCCACCAAATGCCAGCAACAGTCCGCGAATCACGCTCCGGGCGAAGGGGCGCCCGGCCTGGGATGGCATCGGGGTGCGCAGGATCTCTCGCACCGTGAGCAGCGGAGGTCGAGCGGCGGAGGTCGGCGCATTGCCGACGAGAGTTGCACGGAGCAAATCGGCCATCGCCGCTGATTGGAGCACACCTATATGGGAGACTCGTGCCGGGGTGGTTACATCGGCGTGAATCATCACGCGGACAGCGGATGTCCCATCGGAGCCGGCAGACTGCGCGTGTGAAAAATCTCCTTTCTCTCTGGAGCGCCGGCAGCGAAGCCGTCGCCAGTTTCGGCACCGCCACCCTGCACCGCCTGCGCGACGGGCGCTATGAACTGCGTGGCGGCACGGCGGCGGATCAACAGGAGGCCCTGGACTGGGCTTCGTTCTGCCAGCATGACGCGGTCTTCCCGGTCAACCTGGCCCCCCGGTTGCCGGCACGGCGGGGCCGGGCGGCGGGGCGGCGCTCGACGCGTCTGGTCCGGGGCTGAAGCCGAAACAGCTGCGCCGGCAGCCCTGCTTTTGAGCTTTGAGCGGCGCGCTCGGGGATTATCTTCGCCTCATGCCGCGCGATGATTTGTTCGCCCTCGCTGAGACGCCCGCGCCCGCCGCGCCGGAAGTGCCGCGTCCGGATGCGCACGCAGCCGCCGCACCGCTCGCGCAGCGCATGCGGCCGCGCAACCTGGACGAATACGTCGGCCAGCAGCACATCCTCGCGCCGGGCATGCTGCTGCGCCGCGCCATTGAGGCCGATCGGATTCAGTCGTTGATCTTCTACGGGCCGCCCGGCACCGGCAAAACCTCGCTGGCGCAAGTGATTGCCCGGCAGACGAAGTGCAAGTTCGAGCGGCTCAGCGGGGTCGAGTCCAACGTGGCCGACATGCGGCGGGTGTTGCAGGGCGCGGCCAACCGGCTCGAAAACACCGGCCAGACCACGATGCTGTTCGTGGACGAGATCCACCGCTTCAACAAGTCGCAGCAGGACGTGCTGCTGCCCGATGTTGAGAGCGGAGTCATCCGGCTGATCGGCGCGACCACGCACAACCCGTTCTTCTTCGTCAACTCGCCGCTCGTCTCGCGCTCGCAGATTTTCGAGCTGCAACCGATTTCGGAGGATGACCTGTTCGACCTGCTGGCCCGCGCGTTGATGGATGCGGAGCGCGGCATCGGCCACCTCAAAATCAAGATTGCGAAGGAAGCCGCGCAGCACCTGGCCCGCGTGGCCGATGGCGACGCGCGCAAGGCGCTCAACTCGCTGGAAATCGCGGCTCTCACCACCCCGCCGGAGTCCGATGGCACCATCCGCATCACGATGGAAGTTGCCGAGCAGTGCATCCAGAAGAAGGCCATCGTGTATGACGGCGACGGGGATGCGCACTACGACACCATCAGCGCGTTCATCAAGTCCATGCGCGGGAGCGACCCGGACGCGACGCTCTACTGGCTGGCGAAGATGATTCACGCCGGCGAGGATCCGCGCTTCATCACGCGCCGCATTTCGATCTGCGCCGCCGAGGACGTGGGCCTGGCGGACCCGATGGCGTTGGTGCTGGCGCAGGCCGCGCACCAGGCGGCGGAATTTGTGGGCTGGCCCGAGGCCAGAATTCCGATTGCGGAGGCGGCCATCTACATCGCCACCGCCAACAAGAGCAACAGCGCCTACAAGGCGATCGATGCCGCACTGGAGGACGTGCGCTCCGGCCGCACGCTGCCGGTGCCCGAGCACTTGCGCGACGCGCATTACAAGGGTGCGGAGCGACTCGGCCACGGCAAGGGCTACCAATATTCGCACGATGGCGAGGGTCACTTCGTCCCGCAGAACTATCTGACCGAAACGCGCCGCTACTACGAGCCGACCGAGCAGGGCGTGGAGAAGAAGATCAAGGAGCGCGTGGAGAAATGGCGGCAGCAAACCGAAGCCGCGAAAGCACCCAAAATGCCCGCAGCCTAACAAGGCCATCGTTGGTTATGTCCACCCGAGACGAATTTCATAAACGCTGGCTAGCTTTGTTGCTGACGGTGGACCTTCCAAAGCGTGAACTCGTTCGGCAGCATATTGAGGCGGCCACAAGCATCACGCTCTGCGATTGCGGATGCCACTCGTTTGACCTGCATTTTCCTGACGGGGTGATTTTATCCCCTCTTGCTGACAAGAGGGGCCTTTTCTGCGAGTTCGCATACGAGA
>CAIPBN010000003.1 GCA_903863315.1 uncultured Verrucomicrobiota bacterium
CGAGGTGACGAAGCGCAAGGTCGCGTTGTAACGGTCCTTGGGATTGAGATTGCCCAGCCGCCAGACTTCCTTTCCATCGGCGAGCTCGTGCGCCACCGCGTAGTCAGTGCCGTGCGTGATCAGGCGGGCCGTGTTGCCACGCACCCACAGGCAGGGCGTGGCGTAGGAGTTCAGGCACTCGGCCTTGCCGTCGCTGGGGCGGTTCACCTTCCAGACTTCCTTGCCGGTCGCCGCGTCGATGGCGATGACGGCCTGTAGGCGCGGATGGATGAACTGCAAGTAGAGCCGACCGTCGTGCAGCACGGGCGAGCTGTGCATGCCGAAGTCGTAGCTGAACTTCCCGTAACGCTCCTGCGCGTTGAAACGCCAGATCTCCTTGCCGCTGAAATCGAAGGCCGCGAGATCGCCGCTGCCCACGAGGCCGAAGACGAGCTTGCCATCGGTGCAGGGGGAAGGTGACGCGCTGTTGCCCTCGCCGCCCCGGGCCTTGGAGCTGCCCTCGCCCAGCTTGCGCTGCCAGCGCACCTTGCCGTCCGTGCCGAGGCACAGCAGCACCAGTTCATTGCCCGCCTCGCTGGTGAGGAAGATCGAGTCGCCCCAGACGGCGGGCGTGGCCGAGCCCATGCCCGGCAGGGGCGCTTTCCAGAGCAGGTTCTTGGTGTCGCCCCACTCCGTGGGCAGCCCGGATTCACGGCTGACGGCGTCGTGATTGGCCCCCCGCCACTGGGGCCAGTGATCGGCAAAGGTCAGAACCGTGGTGAGCAGCAGCGCGGCAACAGGGAACAGGCTGGGTTTCATGAGCGCCACTCTGACGGCACAGGCTCACGAAGCCTTCAGCAGACCCGGTAACGACGCGATCTGAGCGTTAATGGAACTGCGGACGCGGCTCAGATGAACGACGTCTGCCCGGGGCGGGCGACCGGCGCGACGGGCAGCTTCATGTCCCAGTGGATGTCCTTCGGGAACAAATCTTCCTTCGAGTTCAGCGCCATTTCCCAGGTGATTTCTTTGCCGGTGTAGGCGGCCATGCGCGCCATGATCGCGCACAGTGTGGTCTTGATCATCCGGTCGCCCGTGTTGATGGGCTTGCCCGCGCGGATGCTGGCGTAGAGCTCGTCGTGCTCGGTCTGGTAGCCGTTCTGGGTCTTGTCACCGTTCCAGCGCCAGCGGTTCTCGCCGGTGATGACGTGGCGCTTGCTGCCGCTCTCGCCCTCATAGACGCCCTTGGTGCCGAACACTGTGTCCGTGTTGGCGTTGGCGCAGCGATCGAACTGGCGGCAGAAGTGATAGCCCTTCACGTTGTTGGGCCATTTGTATTCGGCGGCAAAGTGGTCGTAGATGTTGCCGTATTCGCCACCGGGCTCGCCGGGGCGCACCTGCCGGCCGCCGGTGCAGACCACGCTCTCCGGGGGCTCGTCCTTCATCGTCCACATCATCTTGTCGATCGAGTGAACGGCCTGCTCGACGATGTGGTCGCCGGACAGCCAGGTGAAGTAATACCAGCGGCGGATCTGCCACTCGAGATCGGTCTTGGTGTTGGTGCGGTTCCACTTCGGATACCGGTCCACCGCGCCCGTGTAGTAGCTGGAATAGACTGCCGTGATGTCGCCCAGCCCGCCGTCATGGATCTTCTTGTAGGCGTCGCGGTTCGCCGTCGTCCAGCGCCAGACGAAGCCGTCCACGATGGCGAGGTTCTTCTGCTTCGCCAGCTTGATGCTCTCCATCACCGAGCGCACCCCGGGGCCGTCCACGGCCATGGGCTTCTCGCAGAAGATGTGCTTGCCGGCCTCGACCGCCGCGCGGATGTGCTGCGGGCGGAAGCCGGGCGAGGTGGTGAGCAGCACCACGTCGATGCCGCTGTTGAGCACCTTCTGGAAGGCGTCCAGGCCAGTGAACTTGCGCTCCTGCGCGACGTTGATTTTCTTCGGGTCATCCTTGAACTGCTCCTGAAGCGACGCCAGCCCGGTATCAATCTTGTCACCGAAGACATCGCCCATGGCCCACATCTCGAGATTGCTGTCCGCGCGGAGCGTCTGGTTGGCCGCCCCGGTGCCGCGTCCGCCGCAGCCCACCCAGCCGACGCGGATCTTGTCGCCCGCCGCCGCGGCATTCGCGACGTGCGGGAAGTGGATGGCCGAGGCCAGCGTGCCACCGGCGACAGCGGAGGACTTGATGAAATCGCGGCGGTTCGCGGACAGGGGAGAGAGGTTCGGATTCATGTAATGTGAAATAGTGTCAGTGGTGTAGAGGACCACCAAGGCAGCGTCAAGCCACCGCGCGGGTGATGCGATAAGTGTCGCGGCTGGAATGGAACAGATCGGGTTTGAGCCTCGTGCCCAGTCCCGGGCCTTCCGGCGGCAGCGCGAAGCCTTGTTCGATGACCACGTTCGTTTCGATCAGCGAGCTGTAGAAGGTGCGGATGTGGGCGCGGACGGTTTCCTGAAAGGTCACGTTCGGCACGGCGGTGGCGACGTGCAGGCCGGCGAAGAGCGTCAGCGGACCGGTGCAGTCGTGCATCGTCGCGGGGATGTTGTAGGTCTGCGCGAACTCCGCCAGCCGCCGCGTCTCGCTGATGCCGCCGACCCAGGTCGGATCGATCATCACGTAGTCCACCGCGCGCCGCTCCAGCACGAGCCGGTAGTCTTCGCGGCTCGTGAGCATCTCGCTCACCGCAATGGGCAACCGCGCCTTGTCGCGGAAGTCGGCGAGCGTGTCGGCGTTGTCCACGCGCATCACGTCCTCCAGCCAGAGCGGGCGCAGGTCGCGCATGGCTTCGGCGATGCGCAACGCGGCGGGCAGTTGGAAGAAGCCGTGACCATCGAGGAGGATTTCGATTTTGTCACCGACGCGCTTGCGCACTTCCTCCATCGGTTTCACGCAGGCCTTCACGGCGGACCATGGAAGGAAATTGCCGCCGTGCTCGTGGAACGCGCGGTCGAAGGTCCAGAATTTCATCGCGCAATAGCCCTCAGCCACGAGCTCCTCGGCGAGGTCGCCCGCCGCGTAGTTGGAGGCCCAGTTGTCTTCGAGCGGGCCGGGCTTGCCCACGTCGCCATGGCCGGGCCAGCCCTGATCGCGACCGGCTCCGATGCGCCGCCCGTAGGTGGGGCCGCCGGAGCTGTTGTAAACGCGCACCTTGTCCCGCGCCTTGCCGCCGAGGAGTTGCCAGACCGGCTTGCCGCAGGCCTGCCCAAGGATGTCCCACAGCGCGAGGTCGATGGCGCTGATGGCGCGCAGTTCCGTCCCGCGCGAGCCGAACGCACTCGCTCGCTCGTAGAGGAAGCGCCAGTGGTTTTCGATGGAGAGCGGGTCCGCGCCAAGCAGCCGCCGGCCCATCCAATCGTGAATCATCGCCGCCACGGCGTGCGGCACATAATAGGTCTCCCCGTGCCCGATGAACCCTGCATCCGTGTGGATGCGCAGCAGCATCAGGCCCGGCATGATGTCATCGGGGATGACGGTCTCAATGGCGGTGATTTTGATGCCCGAGCTGTTCGGCACCGGTTTGGGCGCGGGGGAGATGGTGGCGGGGGACTTGGCTGGCTTTTTCATGTCGGTGCGCCATTGACCCCCAGTCCCCGCGTGCGTGCAAGCCCGGACCACAGTGGCGGGCAAATGCTGATTGAAGGAGACCGGTCGAGAGGCACCCGGCAAACCCCGCTTAATCAACGATCGGCTACTGGTTGAGGGCGCGATCCATGTCGGCCATCATCTTGGCGGAGCACTCGGGACAGATGCCGTGGGTGAACTCCACCGCGGCCCGTTGCTTGAGGTAGCCTTCCACGCTGTTCCAGTAGCCGGAGTCGTCACGGATTTTTTTGCACCAGCCGCAGATGGGGAGCAGTCCGCTCAGGGTCTGGACTTCGGCCAACGCCGCTTGGAGTTCCTTGATGAGCCGCTCGCGCTCGGCCTCGATGATTTTGCGCTGGGAGATATTCCGGAAGATGGCGCGCGTGGAAACGGCCTGGCCATTCTCAAAGCGGCAGCTTGCGTTGCCCTCCACATGAATCGCGTGGCCGTCCTTGGCGCGAAAAAGGACTTGCAGATTGTTGAGCGGCTCGCCCTTGAGCACGCGCTCAAACACCGCGCGGCATTCCGCGATGCAGTCAGGATGAATGATGTCGAAGACGGTGAGACCGGCGAGTTCGCTGGAGCGGTAGCCGAGCGTGTTGAGCCAGGCCCGGTTCACGAACAGCAGGCGTCCATCGGGGGCTGCGATCTGGATGAGATCCGTGGCGTTTTCAAACAAGTCCCGCAACTGCTCCTCGCGTTCGCGCAGCTCGTTCTGGATCCGTTCGCGCTCCTGCATTTCAGAGTGGAGCCGGAGGTTGGTCCGGGCCACGTCCCCGGCCCAGCTTTGCATCTGATCCTCGGCCACGGACAGCCGTTGTGAAAGCCGGCGCAGTTCCAGATGCGCCCCGAGCTGCCGCGCCAGCAGGCGGAGGGAGTCCATCTGCGAAGAGGTCAGCTCCCGTGGGCGGCGGTCGATCACGCAGAGCGTGCCCAACGAGTGCCCCTCAGAGGTCGTCAGCGGCATGCCGGCGTAGAAGCCGATGTAGGGCTCCCCAACCACGAGCTGGTTCAGGTGAAACCGCGGATCCCGCTGCGCGTCCGGGACCATGAACAACTCCCCCGGTTGCAAAATGGCATGGGCGCAAAAGGACGCGTCCCGGGAAGTCTCGGTGGCAGCCAGTCCAACCTTCGCCTTGAACCACTGGCGGTGCTCATCCACGAGGGACACCAGACTGATCGGCGTGCCGCAAATCTCCGATGCCAGTTGGGCGATGTCATCAAACGCCTGCTCGGGTGGGGTGTCCAGCAGGCGCATTTCGCGCAGAGCCGCCAGACGCTCCGGCTCGTTGGCTGGCAGAGGGGCGATCATGGTTGATGCAGTTGGAAAAGGACTGCTACCGGCGATAACGAATCAGGCTGGAAGCCAGGTCGCAATCCCGAAATAACCCGAGGACAGCACGATGCGGCTTTTCCATGCGGTCGTGTGCCTTGCCCGTTCGGGCGGCCTACTTCGCCACCGGCTTCATCGTCAATGGATCGCGCAGCGGCTGGTCCACGAGGCGGCCGCCCGCCAGGGACTCCAGCTTCACGGGATGATCTGGATGACCTTTGAGGATTTCCGCCTTCGTGCCGACGACCAGGATGACGACCTTGTCCGGGGTCAGGTATTTCTTCGCGACGCGCTGCACATCGGCCTTGGTCACGGCGTCGATCTTCGAGCGGTAGCTCTTCCAGTAGTCCGGCTCCTTCGCGAACCGGCCGGTGAACTCGTCACCCGCGAGCGTCCCGGCCACTTGCCGCTTGGTGGCAAAGGTCTGCGGGAAGGTTTCGATGAACTGCTTCTTGGTCGTGTTCAGCTCCTCGTCGGTCACGGGGTCGGTGGCAATCTTCTTCATCTCCTCCAGCACGATGCTCGTGGCATAGGCGACGGTGCGGGACTTCGATTGAAACGCCGCGAGGAAGCTCATCGGGTGATACACGCCGCCGGGGAAACCGCTGCCCGCCGAGTAGGCCAGCCCCTCATCCGAGCGGACGCGGTTCATGATGCGCGAGGTGAAGCCGCCACCGCCAAGGATGTCGTTCATCACCTGCGTGGCCGGGAAGTCCGGATCGTCACGCTGGATACCGGGCAGCAGGATGGTCACGCGGCCCTGATTCACTTCCTTGTCCACGACATACACGCCGGGCGCGGCGAACTTCTTCTGCGAAGGCACAGGCGGAGGCATCTCGCCGGTGAAGGGCCACGCGGCGAAGAGCTTTTCCAGCCGGGCGACCATCGCGTCGCGGTCGAAGTCCCCGTTGACCGCGATGACGAAG
>CAIPBN010000004.1 GCA_903863315.1 uncultured Verrucomicrobiota bacterium
CGTGCGCCACGGCGACCTCGTCGCTGAGGTTCTCCAGTTGCCTTAGTAGCAGCGGCCCACCATGAGCCGAACGGGTTTGGCGGGCAGGCCTTCCTCGCTGTAGGTCTCCCGAAGGCCGTCTCAAAGGTGGCCAACGACAGGGTGTCGGCCAAGTTGCTTGAGCGGCTGGCGCGGGCCGCACTGCTCGGCCAGCGCGGGCAGAAGAAACGAGGTTTGCTGCGCTACGGAAACCTTGGGCTTCATCGCCGGTTTTCGACCGGGTGTTGCCCCTCTTGTTCAATTTCCAGGACGGTATTCGCCACATCAAAACTCAACTCCGTCCATGATCGATTGCGGCTTGTATGTAAGCCTTCGAGATCAACTAATAAATGATTAAAGACATTCTGGGCCAGTGCAGGTTTTGCAAACGCCATTAAATGGGTTGCCAGCAGCGCTCCAATTGCTCAGATCAGATTTGTCTGGGCAGTAACACTGTGTTTGTAGGTTCTGATCCAATTCTGCAATACAACTTGCGGTATAGCCCTGCGTGGAGGTTGAACCGTCTTCGCAGGAAGCATTTAATGTAGTGGCGTATCTCCATTGAAACTTGGTGCTGTAGCAATCGTCCGTGGTGACGTTGATACCGCACGACCCAGTGCAAGTGAGCAAGCTTGGCTGACAACTCGGCATTCCAAACGAATTGTTTGCCTTGTCACAAAGAAACGAGCATTCCCGCCACGCGAATGGGGCGTCTCCATGCATGGAAACAGTTAACACTAAGAGGGTGCCAATTGCGCCGAGCATGGCAATTAGACGTGCTTTCATCTTCGGGTATGTGTTCATGTTTTAGTGTTTTTGTTTTGTGGTTGTTTGACTTTGTTGCGCATCAGAAATACCAAGACAAATGGAAGGATCCCAAGTGCAAGTATGATAGCGGTAATTAAGGGATTTGAACGCCCTTCCAAGTTCTTTCCTGGTTCGTTTGCCTTAGCTGCTTTAAGTCTGCGTTCAAAGAGAGCCAACAGTCGAGGGTCGTTGATGTCAGGCCATTGGCCATTCGTAAGCGCGTAGGTAATCTCCTTGACATAAGTGTTGCTATCGCGAAAACGGTAGTCATGGACGAATGTTTTCCGGGATACATTTGGGTAAAGCGTGCTTGGTATATCTCCTATCACGGATGTAATCCTCCCTCGAAAGACATTTAGCGGCAGCGATGAATTCGTAACTTCAGAATTGACTCTTGGGACAAAAAATCTCACAAGCTCGAATTCCATGGGCAATATAGCCCGACCAATATTCGTAAAAGCTAAGACTGAATACCTTCCGGTGACAAAATTTGTTAATAATAATCCGCTCCTATCTTGATTTGCTCCGCTGGGGGATGTTCGCACGTTTGTTGTAAACAAGATAGTCCTAGGCAGGTTGGAGCTATCCAGTGTCTCAGTAAGTGCATACGTCATAAGCGGGTAGCTTCCAGGCCCTAGCCAGGGAGCGGCTACTTTACCTTGTTTCGCAATAGAAAAAAAGGAAACAGAGGCCGTCGCAAGCCAGATAACGCGGCTGTAGGGGCTCAAACTAGACGGGAAAGAGCCGCCCCCAATCGACCCTGAATCAAGCAGGTTGGACTTAGTCACCTGTTCTGGCATCGAAGTCAGCACCTTAAAAATGTTCGTCCCGTCAAAACCGGCCTCCTCCATATTCCCGTGCTCTCCATTGGTGTCTTCAAGGAAGTCCATTCTGACACGCCACAGATGGTTGCTGACAGAAGTTGTGAAATGCGATCGGGCTGCGTAAGTGGCAACTCCAGTGCGGTCAAGTATAGAGTAGATTAGGTCACCCTTCACAGTATATGTCTGGGCAACCGATACCCGTGCGCCTAACCACGTTAAAAGCGCTATTAGCACGTATCTTGCTGATAACCAAGAAATCATCTATTTAGCTGTGAGAATAAGTCATGAGTGCAATAGTTTTCTGGAAATTCTTGTTCACCGTTTATTGGGCCGCTATTTAACTTCAGGCGACTTTAGAATATGGTGAGAAACGCATAGCCCTGTATTCCTAGATTTCAACCATGCAGCACCCAGTAGACCGTAACTACCAATTACGAGATAAGTAAGCAATGAGAGCGAAATGCGATCAGTGGTTTTTTCCGACAAATCAAAGAATTCGACAAAAGGGCCCAAACAATAGCATGGGCTATGCCACCCAGTAAGCCAGAGACTCGACCGATAAGCTAGAAGGCTCGTTGCTAGTGAAGCGATCACTGCCAGGTTGAAGGTCTCATCTTTCTTCCTCAAGCACACGCTGGCAGCGATAATTTCACACAGTCCTGCCAACAACATTAACTGGCGAATCGTAATTCTGAAAACTGGATCCTGCGTTGCTAGGAGCTTGGCTTCTCCGGAAGCACTGAGCATTTTTGCTAATCCGGTCACGAGGAAGATTGCACTAGCGGAAACGACAAAAAAAGTAGTGAGTCTGCTCTCAGCGAGACTGCCACTCGTGAATTTATCGAGAATCCTTGTTAACATAAATATTTTGACACTGGGCGGGCGATGTTTCTGGACAAACTCGTCCTTCCATATGTAGACAGCCCATAGTCTCGCCTCGATTTGGTAGCCAGATACGAGCGCGCGCAGGGTCACCTCTTGGCTGGGATGGCCGATGAACGGGGCGGCCCGAGCCTTCGGCTGCAAGACTTTGAGCCGGGTGATGAACTCCATGCCATCCATGCCCGGCAGCTTCCAGTCCAACCACAAAGAGATCCACCTGATGTTCCTGGACCACCGAGAGGGCGGACTCGGCGCAAGTGCGGGATGCGCAGAGGAATAAACCCGTCTCCGGCCGACCCAAAGCACTGACCAGACTCAGGGTGACACCGGGATCATCCTCGATCCAAAACAAGGGAGAGAGAGAGTTGCACACAAAAGTCAAGCTTGGGCTGAATTTGTAGGCACTTTAGGAAAGAACAGATGGCGAAGCAAGCGGATTTTAACCCTATTTTGGCTGGCTTACCTGCGCATCTGCCCGCTGGAAGCGGAAATGGCTCCGGGTGGTTCGTCAAGTGCGCGGCTCAACTTCGGTTGCCGGCACCGCCAGCTCCATCAGCACACAGAAGGGGACGGCCACCGCCACCTTGAACAGGCCACCTTCAAGCGCGAAGCCGAGCAGCAGCGGGAGGAGGGCGGCATAGGGGAGTAGGCAGGTTGAGAGTTGAGAGGGTATGTCGACGGTGGCGGGCTGCCAGGCGAGCCAGATCCACAGCAAAAATGCCCAGAGGGCCGGCACGCCCAAGGTCATGCCGAGCATGAAGTAGTCGTTCAGGGTGATGGCCCAGACTTCGCTCAACCAGACTGGCTGATGCCCATGTTCATACACGGCCACCGGGCTGTTCCAGCCCCAGCCGGTTAGCGGCTTGCGCGCCATCACTTCCAGCGTGCCAGGCCAAGTGGCTACGCGGTTGCGCCAGGAAAAATCATTGGGATTCCCCACGGTGAAGACGCGCCTAAGTAGGGGGCTTTCAGTGTGACGGAGATTCCAGAATGTAGCAACGCAAAGCGCCAACGCCAACAGCAGCAGCGCGGGGGCACAGCGGCGGAACAGGAGCAGGCGGGGACGAGGTGGGGACGGTGGTTCGGTCGAGTTGCAAAGGCTGCGCCAGCCCAGCCAGCCAAGTCCAAGCGCTGCCCCCAGCCACGCCCCGCGGCTGTAGCTAAAGAGTAATCCCGTGCTGGTCACCCAACTGCCTATTAGCCAAACCACAAAAGAGCAACGATTATCCTGCGGAGTTTTCTGGTCCGATCCTCGCCCACCGTGACGTTGTCCCCTCCAAGTGTGAATGAGTAAGCCGAGGTTGAGAACGAACCCCACCGCCATGAGCACGCCAAACGGATTCGGATTTTCCCACAGCCCAACCCAACGAGCCTGCCCGCGATATTGAAACTGCTGGCTGGCGGCTGGGTGAGCAAGGCTGGCAAGCGCTAACAACACTGCAATCAGTCTAAGCAGGTTCAACCTGATCTCAGCCGTTGAGCGGCTCGTTGATTCCTCCCACCCCAGAAAAAAAGCAACGCCCTGCCCGACCGCCAGAGCCGCGAGCAGCACCAGCAGATCGGTGCTTCCCGCTGCCGTGCCATAATTGAGAGCATAGCTGGCGAGCGCACAACCCGTAAACGCCATAACCAGCACCAAGCGTGTCCGCACCAAAAACTTGTCGGTTTGGGAACGAGCTTGCCGCCATCGAAGCACAGAAAATCCAAAGAAATACAGCGCGGCGAGAGCCATCGTCATCCACTGGGCATCGGGATGCTCGCAAGCTCCCCTAAACTCGGCGCGCACCACTTCCATCCAGTGCCAAGGCAGCGGTGCGTTTCGGAGATACGTGGCGGTCAAGCTCAGGACGAGCACAACTACCACCACAAGTTGTGGTAACACGATCACGATACGCCGGATGAATTCTGTGCGGCACATCACTCTTCCTTACCTGTCATGGTGGA
Organism: uncultured Verrucomicrobiota bacterium; assembly: GCA_903863315.1. GTDB lineage: Bacteria > Verrucomicrobiota > Verrucomicrobiia > Limisphaerales > SXTU01 > SXTU01. The sequence continues at coordinate 4,476 of CAIPBN010000004.1, forward strand.
AAGGATAAAGGGTGGAGTGCGTTAGCGAAGGGAAAAAAGGGCCCGAACATCCCTCAAGGGTCGAGCTGCGCAACTCCATGCCATCCAGCCAGGATCTCAGCTTTCACGCCGGCACTCCTCACCGTGCCACCTCGCTCGCCTCGCCAGGACTCGATTTAAGCCCTCGCTGTTGATCCGATTTCCGCGTTTCGGGCAGGCAAAAACAGCCTCTCTTGCTCCTCCAGCGACACCCCTGATCATCGATGACACCCCTGAACGGTTGAGAGGCAAAAATCGACTGAAAGTGAGCGCGGTGTTGAGCCGTCCGCAGAGGCAAGACGCGTAGAATCGAATCGTGGAGCGTCGTCGTGGAGAGGCGATTTTTGACCTCCGCGACCCGGTTTCGTCCGGAGGTTCTCGCCGCGAGCTCGAACAGAAAGTTTCAGTGGCGCGTTGAAAAACGAGGTCGAGCTGCTGGTTGAGACGACGGTTTCGAGAGATTTCTGACACCAGTGAACGGCCAGAAACAGGGGTGATACGGTTGAGCTTGTTGTAACTAGGCGTTGTAACTTTTCCTGTCTCTTCACGAAAACCCTGTAAATAAAGGGTGGTGCCCCGGGTAGGACTCGAACCTACGACCAATTGATTAAGAGTCAACTGCTCTACCAACTGAGCTACCGAGGCAACCGAAAGGACCCGTGCGTTACACGTCGAAGACCGATGCTTCTCATCCGAAGGTTTTGAGCCCCTCAGTGCGTCCAGACGGGCGACGTTTTATTGGTGCGGCAGTTGTCAGGCAAGCGAAATCGCGTCCCTCCCGGCATGTGGTGCAGCACCGAAGCAGGAGCGTTCCCTAAGCGGTTTCCACGATCGCTTCAAAGCCTCGATGTCCGATGATGCGCACCGTGCGGCCCGACTCGATTGGATCGCCCTGCGACACCACATCGAGAATCTCATCGCCAAACCTCGCCTTGCCACCGGGGTGCAGTGGCGTGAGCACCACCCCGATCGTTCCTAGTTGCCGCTGTTGCGTTGCCTGCAGTCTGGCGTCGGCAGCCGTCCCGCTGGTTCCTTGTGACACCAACTGCTGATACATCCCGGTCTGTGGCAGGAACCGGCCGAAGAGGGCCAGGCACAAGGCCGACACAACTCCGGCCAGCGCCACCGTGTTCAGGCCCGGCTTGAGGTCGGGCAGGGTGGGCAGGGTGGGCATGCCGGGATAAACATCCACCAGTGCCATCACCAACGAGACCAGCACGAAGCCAAATCCAGCCAGGCCTAGCACCATCGTGCCCGGGAAGAAAAACAGCTCCAGAACCACCAGGGCAATGCCCACCACGAAGAGGGCCACCCATTCCAGTCCGGTCAGCCCCGCCACGTAGCCGCCAAAGAAATATATCGCGAACGCCGTGATGCCGATGATGCCCGGCAGACCGAACCCCGGGGTCTTGAACTCGATGTAAATCCCCGCGATGCCGATGATGAGCAGCACCGAGCTGATCGCATTGATCCAGGTGGCAACCTTCTCGGCCCCGCTTGGCTCAATGCGTTTCACCTGCACGCTGGAATAACCCAGCAGTTTGAGCAGTGCGTCGAGGTTCTCCACCGTGCCGGCGGACAGCAACGGCTTGGCGGGCTGCCCGTAGTTCCGTTCGGCCTCCTGATTGGTCAAGGTCAGGATCTGTCCCTTCTCGTTGATGACCTTGTCATCCAGCTTCAGTTCCTTGGTTTTCTTCACCATTGCGTCGGCCACCTCCGGGTTGTGGCCGTGCTTCTCGGCATTGGCCCGCACCAGTGCGCTGATGGCGGAAGTCGCTTTGATCTCCATTGTGCCGCCGAGTTCCTGCACCCCGCCAGTCGGGGAAGCCATCACGGGCGCGGCCGCCCCGATGACGCTCTGCGGAGCCATGTAGATTTTTCCGGTGGCAAACGAGATGAACGCCCCGGCACTGAAGGCCTTCTTGTTCACGTAGGTTACCGTCTGGCCAGGAAACCGGCTGAGGATGCCGATGATTTCCTCGGTCACGTCCACGCGACCTCCGTTGGTGTCCATGTCGAGAATCAGCAAATCAGCCTTGGCCTCCATCGCTTCCTTCACTCCACGGCGCACCACATACACCAGCGAGGGCATGATGTCCTCCCGAAGGGGCAGCACATAAGCCCGCTTTGCAGGTGTGGCGGGCGCAACCTCGGCCGCCGGCAGGCTGCCAGACATGATCCACACCAATGCCAGCGCGGCCAGTTGAAACATCCTTTTCGTCATGCCCTCAGCCTATCGCACTGCTGACTTTACGGCAAGAAGGCCGGGTTTCCATGCCCGGCTACGAGTCCCAAGGGGCATGAAGCGGGTTCGTCATCGCAATGGCGCGCCGCCATTTCGCACTCTCCGCTTGCCAACCTCCCATCCGTCCGCTTGAGTCTCGCCCGCGCGCGCCTGATGCAATCACCCAACCACCCAAAACATTACTGTGGCGTCTTTGGGATTTATGGCCACCCGAACGCGGCCGAGCTCGCCTACTTCGGCCTTTACGCCCTTCAACACCGTGGGCAGGAAAGCGCCGGCATCGTCGCCTGTGACAGCCGGCAGTTCCGCGAGCACAAGGGCATGGGCTTGGTGCCCCAGATCTTCGAGGGCAACATCCTCCACGGTCTGGTTGGGCACATGGCGGTGGGCCATACCCGCTACTCCACTACCGGTTCGTCCCATATCCGCAACGCCCAGCCCCTCACCGTGGATTGTGCGCGCGGTCAGATTGCCGTCGCCCACAACGGCAATCTCACGAACGCCGCGCTGCTCCGCGAGGAGCTCGAAGCCAAGGGTTCCATCTTTCAAACCACGGTGGACAGCGAGATCATCCTCCACCTCATGGCCCAGCCGGATGGACCCCGGGGTGAAAGCTCCCTGCTGACCGCCGTGCGTCGCATTGAGGGGGCCTATTCGCTCGTCATCATGACGGAGCACGAACTCATTGGTGTCCGCGATCCCCATGGCTTTCGTCCCCTGGCCATCGGCAAGGTCGGCGACGCTTGGGTGCTGGCCAGCGAAACCTGCGCCTTTGATCTCATTCATGCCAAGTTTGTCCGGGACGTTGAGCCCGGCGAGGTCGTCATCATCAACAAGGACGGTTTGAGGAGCGTGCAGGCCTTTCCCGCTCATGAGCGCCGCGCCTTCTGCATCTTCGAATACGTCTATTTCGCCCGTCCCGACAGCACCATCGCCAACCGCAATGTCTATCGTGTCCGTGTCGAGATGGGCCGGCAGCTCGCCCGGGAAAATCCCATCGAGGCCGACCTCGTCATTCCCGTGCCGGACAGCGGCAACTCCGCCGCCCTTGGCTATTCGTTGGAATCCGGCATCCCCTACGAGATGGCCTTCGTCCGCAACCACTACGTTGGTCGCAGCTTCCTCCAGCCCTCCCAGCTCATCCGTGATTTTGCCGTCCGCGTGAAGCTCAACCTCATCGGCGAACTGGTGAAGGGCAAACGCGTCATCATCGTGGACGACTCCATCGTGCGCGGCACCACCTGCAAAGCCCGCGTCAACAGCCTCAAGGAAGCCGGTGCCACCGCCGTCCACGTCCTTGTAAGCTGCCCGCCGCACATGAATCCCTGCGTGTATGGCATTGATTTCCCCGACCGCAGCAAGCTGATGGCGGCCAACCATACCAACGAGGAGATTCGCAAATACCTCAACGCCGACTCGCTGCATTACCTTTCACAGGATGGCATGGTGAAGGCCACCAACCTGCCGCGCGACTCCTTCTGCATGGCATGTTACGACGGAAACTACCCGGTGCCTTACGACCCCCGGCTGGAGAAGAACGTCATGGAGCGCCGCCGCGCCCGCGTGGAAAGCCTCGGTGAGTCCGTGGCCAAGGACGCGCAGCAGCCTCGCCTGCTATAAGCACCCCGCGCGTTGCTGACCGCAATGCGTCAGGTGGCGGGTGGGGAAAAAGCACCTCAGGCCGGTTGCTTGTGGAGCCGCATCCGATATTTGGCGGGCTTTGCCCCTCTGCTCAAAACCCTTCCAAGTGAAATTCGTGCAGCTTGCGATGGAGGGTGCGCCGGCTCATGCCTAGCTTTTTGGCCGCAGCAGTGCGGTTGCCATCCGCTTCCTTGAGCGCGCGCATCACCAGCTCCTTCTCGACCTCGTGCACGTTCAAGTCCCCCGTAGGCATCTGTGAAACCGGTGTGGGCAGGCTGCTCTGGCCGGTGCGGATGTTTTGCGGCAAATCGCGGGCGGCGACGATCTTGCCGCGCGCGAAGACGACGGCGTGCTCGATGGCCGTGCGCAGCTCGCGGACGTTGCCGGGCCACTTGTAGGCCATGAGCAGCTCCAGCGCCTCGGGCGAGAGACTCGTCACTTCCTTGCCATTCTCGCCGGCTGAATCGCGGAGGAAATGCTGGGCTAGCAAGGGGATGTCTTCCGTGCGCTCGCGCAAGGGCGGCAGGTGAATTTCAACCACCTTCAGCCGGAAGAAGAGGTCTTCGCGGAAAGTTCCCGCCTGCACGAGCGTGACGAGGTTCTTGTTGGTCGCGGCGATGAGCCGCACGTCGGACATGAGCGTCTTGCTGGAACCCACCCGCTCGAACGTCCGCTCCCCGAGGAAGCGCAGGAGCTTCACCTGCACCGTCGCGTCAATCTCCCCAATCTCGTCGAAAAACAGCGATCCGCCTTGCGCCTGCTCGATGCGCCCAATTCGTCGTTCGTGGGCACCGGTGAAGGCGCCTTTCTCATGCCCGAACAATTCGCTTTCCAGCAGGTTCGCGGGCAGGCCGGCCGCATGCACCGTGATCAGCGGAGCCTTCGCGCGTGGACTGAGCTGGTGCAGCGTTTTGGCCACGATTTCCTTGCCTGTGCCGCTTTCCCCGGTGATCAGCACGGTTGCCCGGCTGGGGGCGACGGTCTGGATCGTCTCCTGAATCTCCTTCATCACCGCCGACTCGCCGATGAGATGCTCCACGCCGAACTTGCGTTCGAGCCGCTGGTGCAGGTTCTGGTTTTCCGCCTCGAGCTTCTGCCCCTTGAGCGCGCGGGCGATGCGCAGCTCCAGCTCGTCGATCTGCATCTTGCCCTTGGCGATGTAATCATCCGCGCCACGCTTCATCGCCTCCACCGCCACGTCCTCTGAACCGTAGGCGGTCATGAGGATGCAGACGGGCGGTTTGGGCAGCGACTTGGCGCGGGCGATGAGCTTGAGACCGTCCTCCTTGGGCAGGCGCAGGTCGGTGAGCAGCACATCGAAGTGCTCCTGTTCGAGGAGGCTCATCGCCGTGGCCGCGTCCTCGGCCACATAGACATCATAACGATCCTCAATCGCCGCGCGCAGACCGTCGCGCGTCGGCTTCTCGTCATCTACAATCAGAACAGTGGGCTGGTTCATTGGCTCTGGCTTCCGCTCGGGACCCTAATCCGCTTCGCCTTCAGGCTGCACCTCGAAGATTAGGATTAAGCGTGCGCTGGGAGTAGTAAGAAATTCAGTTGGCCAGCGGCGTCAAGCCTGCGGATGGTGGCCGGGGCTCGCCGATGCGCCTTCGCGCTATGACGAAGTCCGGAAAATCCCTGATGCATCCGCATAAAATCCGACTGGCTGAGGCCGACGAATTGACAACCCCCAACCGCCGCCGCACTTTCGCCCCGTGCCACACTGTCCGCCTCAACCTTCAGCCGGACTGAACGCGGACGACCTCAGCCTCAAGGAGGGCAGGGGGACAGCCGGTTCCGCTTTTGAAGCCGCCCCTCCTTCTCTCCTGCGCTTCGGTTTTCCTTGTGATCCAATTTCCTTCGCACCCGCGCTTCGTCCGTGTTTCGTCCGTGGCTAACCCGCCCACCATCCTCTTCGGCATTGAGACCGAATATGGCATCGCGCGGGACGGCGCGGAGGACTTGGACGTGGTGGCGGAGTCCATCGCACTGGTGCGCAGTGCGATGGAGCCGGGCGTGCGGATGCGCTGGGACTACGAGGCCGAGAACCCGCACCACGACGACCGGGGGTTCGACGTGCCCGAGCTGCGGCAGGACTTCGACGAGGCGGATTACTTCGAGCAGGACACGCATCGCGAGCTGACCTTCGCCGAGATCAAGAGTGACCTCGCGCTCGGCAACGGCGCGCGCTTCTACAACGACCACGCGCACCCCGAATACTGCACGCCCGAGTGCTCCACGCTCGCCGAGTTGGTTGCGCACGACCGCGCCGGCGAACGCGTCGTGATGGCCTGCGCCCAGCGGCTTTCCAAATCACGCGGCGCGACCGTCCGCCTCTACAA
>CAIPBN010000005.1 GCA_903863315.1 uncultured Verrucomicrobiota bacterium
ATTCAGTCATTCGAACCCACATACCTAACGCGCCATGCTCAACCCTCAACTTTCCTCGATCACGCCGACACGATGTTGTTCCGCACCGCGTAGCGCACGAGTTCCCCGACGGAGTGGAAGCGCAGCTTGCGCATGATGTTCGTGCGGTGCGTCTCGACGGTCTTCACGCTGATGTTCAGGGCACTGGCGGCTTCCTTGTTGCTCTTCCCTTCGGCCAGCAGTTGCACAATCTCCTTCTCGCGCGGCGTGAGGCGGCTACCGATGTCCTCGGCTTCGATGGATTGCGCGCCTTCCTTGAGCGTGCTGTCGGAGACCATCTGCGAGATGCGCGAGGTGAAGTAGCTCTTGTGCGCGCTCACTGCCTTCACGGCGGCGACCAGCTCGCGACCGGCATCGGACTTGAGGATGTAGCCGCGGGCGCCAACCTTCAGAACTTCGGAGGCGATTTGCTCGGACTCATGCACGGTCAGGATCAGGATTTCGACATGGGGCAGCAGCTTCTTGATCTGCCGCGCCGCCTCCAGACCGTTCAGCTCCGGCATGGTCACGTCCAACACCACCACGTCGGGCGCGGTGGCCTTGGCCTTGTCCACGGCCTGACGACCAGTGGCGGCCTCAGCCACCACCTGCCAGCCCGGTTGATCTTCGAGCAGGGCCTTCATGCCAGTCCGCACGATGTCGTGGTCATCCGCGATCAGTATTTTCAGTGTGCTCATGTTTGTTCCTCCGGTAAGGGCACCACCACCATCACCGTGGTGCCATGGCTGTTTGAGTTGATGTCCAAGGCTCCGCCAAATTGCCGCACCCGCTCCCACACCCCCGCCACGCCGACGCCCAACGCGGAGACGTTGCCATGCACTTTCTCCAGCTTCTCGGGCGGGATGCCTTTGCCCTCGTCGCGGACGGACAGGATGATCTCGCCGGGCTGGCGCGTGAGCTTGATGAAGGCGGTCTTGCTGCCGGAGTGCCGGGCCACGTTGGTGAGCGTCTCCTGCACGATGCGGAAGAGCGTGACCTCGATGTCACTGGGCAGCCGCTCCAGTTCGGGCGGCATGTCCACCTCGGTCTTGATGCCGCTGCGCTGGGTGAAGCCGTTCGCCAGCCAGCCAATCGCGGCGGTGAGGCCCGCCTCCTCCAACAAGGGAGGGTGCAACAAGTAGGAGATAGTGCGGATCTCGCGCGATGTCTGCTCGGCCATCGCGGCGGTGTCGGCCACGAGGTTTTTTACCTTGGGGGCAGAGTCCGGCAGCAAATTCTCGATGCGGGAAAGATTTACCGCGATGGCCGCGAGCGTCTGGCCGGAGTTGTCGTGCAGCTCCCGGGCGATGCGACGGCGTTCCTGATCCTGCGCCGACATCAGGTGGCCGGAAAGCTGCCGCAGCAATTCCTCCTTCTGCTTGCGATCGGCGATCTCCGTCTCCAGCGAGGCGTTGACCCGGGTGAGCTCGTCGCTGCGGGTGCGGACGCGCCGTTCCATGTCGGAGAACGCCCGCTCCAAGGTCTTTTCCCGCCGCCAGCGTTGCAGCGAGAGCGCGGCGGCGAGCCAGACCATCGCGATCGAGAGCAGCCGGTTGGCCATCTCGCCCTCGTGCGCCCCACCGAGCGGACTCCGCATGAACCCCACCACGGACAAGCCCGTCGCCGCGTAGGCCAGATAGATGGCGTGCTGGTTGTTTTGCGACCACAACGCAAGCAGCACCGGCACCACGTAAAAGGCCGACACGGTGAACTCCGCACGCTGGGTGACATCCAGCGTCGCGATCACCGCCAGGCTGAGGCATGCGGCCGGCAGTTGCCAGTTGTCCGCGAGCCTTTGAGCCAGATCTGGAATCCCGACCTTGGAGGCAGGCATGGCAGCGGGTGAAAAGCTTTTGGCCGCAGCACTGGAACCGGAAGTAGGAGCGGACGCGGAAGAAGAGTTCATGCGTGCTGACGGGCTCAAAGTAGTTCTCGTGGAAGGCTGAAGCAAGCTTGGCCAGGCGACTAAGGTGATTCACGGATGCGTCCGGCCAGCGGACAAGATTCGACACCACCCCCTGCCCCGGCTATGACGCGCCCATGCACGTCGCAGCCACCTTGTGTCTGGTTCTGCTCGGAACCACTCTCGCCGCCCAGGATTTCGATCTGCTCCTGCGCGGCGGACGGGTGGCGGATGGCACGGGCAACCCGGCCGTGTTCGCCGATGTGGCGGTGCGCGGTGGACGGATCGTGGCGGTGGGCCGGGTGCAAGGCGCAGCAAAGCGCAGCGTGGAGGTGCGCGGACTGATCGTTGCCCCCGGATTCATCGATACCCACACGCACGCCGAGGGCATCGAACACCAGCCCCGGGCCGAGAATTTTCTCCGCATGGGCGTCACGACCCTCGTGCTCGGCAACTGCGGCAGCTCGCGGCTGAACCTTGGTGAGTATTTCAAGGAGCTCGAAGCCACGAACATCTCCCCCAACGTCTGCTCGCTCATCGGCCACAACACCGTGCGACGGCAGGCGATGGGCGGCTCCTTCCTGCGTCCGCCGACGGACGCCGAACTGAGCATCATGAAAGGCCACGTCGCGCAGGCGATGAAGGATGGCGCGGTCGGACTGGCGACGGGGTTGATTTACCTGCCCGGCACCTTCTCGAAGACCGAGGAGATTGTGGAGCTGGCCAAAGTCGCCGGCACACACGGGGGCATTTATGCCAGCCACATGCGCAGCGAAGGCGAAAACATCTTCAAGGCGCTCGACGAACTCTTCCGCATTGCGCGCGAAGGCGGCATGCGCGGCCATGTCTCGCACATCAAGCTCTCCGGCAAGTCCCATTGGGGTCAGGCGGAGCAGGTCCTCGCCACCATCGAACAGGCCCGCGCCAGCGGCCTCGACATCACGCAGGATCAGTATGTCTATCCGGCTTCCAGCACGGGGCTTTCGCAGCTCATCCCGGACAACGCCCGCGAAGGTGGACCGGAGAAATTCCGCGAGCGCCTCAACGACTCTGCCGAGAAAGCTGCCATCGTGAGCCGCATGCAGGAGAGCCTGCGCAAGCAGGGACGCGAGGATTACACCTACGCCGTCATCGCCAGCTACGCGAAGGACAAGTCCCTCAACGGCCTGAATGTGGCCGAGGCCGCGAAGCGGAAGCGCGGGGCAGATTCGCTCGCCGAACAAATTGAGCTGCTGCTCGAAATCGAACGCAACGGCGGAGCCTCGGCCGTCTTCCACAACATGAGCGAGGCGGATCTGCGCGCCCTCGCCAGCCATCCGAACACGATGTTCGCCTCGGACAGCGGCGTGCGGAAGTTCGGCGAGGGCGTGCCGCACCCGCGCGGCTACGGCAACAACGCCCGCGTGCTCGGTCAATATGTGCGCGAGCTGAGGCTGCTTCGGCTGGAGGACGCCATCCGCCGGATGACCTTGCTGCCCGCCACAACCTTCCAACTGAAGGACCGGGGCGTGGTGCGGGTGGGAGCCTGGGCCGACCTCGTGGTGTTCGATCCAGCAAAGGTCACCGACAAAGCGACCTTCAAGGAGCCCCATCAATACGCGGAAGGCTTCCGGCTCGTGCTCGTGAATGGCGTGCCGGTCATCGAAGCCGATCAGCACACTGGCGCACGGCCGGGTCAGGTGATCCGCATGAACCGGCAGTAGTGCGGCTGCCTGCTTTTGCCTTTTGTTTCGCCGCAATTCCGCAACCATCATTCACATCATGTTGACCTCGCTGAACCCGTTTAACTTCCGCCAGTTTTGCGCCCTGCTGGCACTCTCGTGGCTGCCCCTGACACTGACCGCCGCGCCCTCCGCCGACCCAGCGCGATTCGAGAAGACCATCGCCGCGTATGAAGCCGAGGACAAAATCACGCCGCCACCCAAGGACGCCATGCTCTTCTACGGCGCGTCCAACATCCGCCTGTGGAAATCGCTGCCGCAGCGCTTCGGCAAGCAGAAGGTCATCAACCGCGGCTTCGGCGGCTCGCAGTTGAGCGACTGCATCCATTTTGCGGACCGGGTGGTCATCCCCTACGCGCCCAAGACGATTTACCTCAATGCCGGCGGCAACGATCTGCACGCCGACAAAACCCCGGAGGAAGTGCTGAAGGATTTTCAGGCGCTGGTGGCCAAGATCCGCGCCGCGCTGCCCAAGACGCAGATCAACTACCTGTGCATTCCCACCTCGCCCGCGCGCTGGAGCGAGGTGGCGCTGGTGAAGGCTGCCAACCAACTCATCGCCGACTACGCGAAGGCGGACGGGAACTTGGGCTTCATCAACTACTTCTCCCAACTGCTGGGCGCGGATGGCCAGCCACGTCCCGAGCTGTTCGTCGCGGACAAGCTGCACTTCAGCGAGGCCGGTTATGACGTGGTGACCTCGGCCATCAAGTGGCAACGGGACATGGAGGCCTTCGCCAGACAGGACGCCACCAATGCCCCGGTCAAGGGCGGCATCGTCTTCGTGGGCAGCTCCAGCATCCGCCTGTGGAAGACCCTGACGGCGGACTTCCCCGACCACCGCGTGCTGAACCGCGGCTTCGGCGGCTCCGAGTTGTTTGACTCCGTGAACTACTTCGACCGCCTCGTGCTGCCGCATCAGCCGCGCCTCATCGTCATGTATGCCGGGGGCAACGACATCAACGCGGGCAAGACGCCGGAGCGCGTCGAGGCGGACTTCAAGGCCTTCGTCGCCCTCGTGAAGCAGAAGCTTCCGCAAACCCGCGTGGCCTACATTTCCACGGCGGGCAACCCGGCGCGCTGGAGCCAGGTCGAGCGCGTCCGTGAGGCCAACCGTCGCATCGAGGCCCTCACCAAAACCGATCCGCAACTCGCTTTCATCAATGTCTTCACCGCCATGCTCGGCCCGGACGGCCTGCCCAAGCCCGACATCTTCGTCGCGGACAAGCTGCACATGAACGAGCAGGGCTACGCGATCTGGAAGGAAGTCGTGGGGCCGTTCCTCAAGTAACGCGGACACTCCTGTCCGCTTTGGCTGTGCTGGATTGGCGACGAAACCGTCGCCTCGCCTCAGATTGTCGCCCCTGCCCTGTGGCCTTCCTTCGGCTCCCGCTCGCGGCGACCATTCAGCACCGTCCCGATGAACGTGTAGCGCACGAACCATTCATAGGTCAGCAGTAGAAGAATCATCGCCACCAGGTTGATGCCGGCGAACTTCAGCCAGCCATTCACCGGCCACTTCGCCACCAACACTTGCAGCCACACTACCAGCGGCAAGTGGATGAGGTAGCTCCAATACGACGCATCCGCGAGATACCGCATCCACAGCTGGTGCTGTCCCGTGAAGCGCAGGAACCACCCTGTCACCGCGAACGTCATCAGCCACGCATAAGCCGCCGCACCGACCAAGCCAGCCAGCTTGAGCGCTAGGAAGTTCGGCTGCCCGGCCTTGGGCTGGGCGACCAGCACCGCCCAGTGAAGCACCAGCGCCAGCGCCGCGCCGGCAAAGCCCCACTTCAAGCCCTGCGCCAGCAATCCGAGATCAGCGCGGCGACGATGCAGCCACCAGCCCACCGCGAAGAACAGCCCGTAGTAACCCACCACCCGCAGCTTCGGCATCAGGCTCACTCCGGCCTGCTCCACCTCGCCCAGCATCGGCCCGTCCCACAAACACAGCACGGTCAACGGCACGAGCAGAAGCAGGCGCGGCTTGGATTGCATGAGCCAGTCGAAGCCGCGGTCCACGGCCGCCAGCAGTGACCTGGGAACCCAGCGGCCCAGGCCCACCCCCACCACCGCAAGCGTGTAGAAGACCAGCAGGTATTGGAGAAACCACAAGTGCGCGGTCGGAAACTGCGTCCAGCTTTTGGGCGGATCCATCGGCAGCTTCATGGGTGGGTCCATCCGCGCCATGCCCCACATCCACAACCAGCCAAGCAGCGGGATCAGCACCACCATGCCCGCGAGAAACGGCACGCCGATGCGTTGCAACCGATGCTTGGCGAACTTCCAAAGTCCCACACGCTCGCAAACCAGACGGGCAAAGAAGCCCGCGATGAAGAAGAAGAGCTGCATCCGGAAGCCGTGGATCAGACCAATCACCGGGTCGAAGCTCCAATGCCGGCTCACGTCTCGTGCAGCCCACGGCATCGGCAGTGTCATGAAGGAAATCCCCGCGTGCAGCGCGATGCCGAGTAGCATCGCCACCGCACGCAGATGATCGAGCGCGTGCAACCGCTCCTCGCGGTGCGCGCCCGCAGTGGCGTCGGGGATGGGTGGCGAAGCCGCAGTCATGCGCGGGCGACCCTATGCAATCACCTTGGAGGTGGCCAGCCGGACTTCCTGTCCCCCCGTAAAGAGGACCCTCCTGTCCCCTGATGTTGGTAGGGTGCGGTGTCCTCACCGCGCCGTCGGAGTCTTGTGGCGTCTGGTTGCTCGGAGGCGCGCTGAGAACAGACGCGCCCTGCCAGAACTCAGGTCAATATCTCCCGGATGACGTGCCCGTGATCTATTTCCAGCCGCTTGCGGCCGGGCACTTCGAGGCGGCGCAAGTCCAGCCCGAGCAAGTGGCCGACGGTCGCGTGCAGGTCGGTGACGTAGTGGCCTTCGCCTTGTGCGTGGTAGCCGAGTTCGTCCGTCTCGCCGTGGACCACGCCGCGCTGGATGCCCGCGCCCGCCATCCAAATCGTGAAGCCGTGCGGGTGATGGTCGCGCCCGTCCTTGTTGCCACCGCGCTGTTCCATGCCCGGCGTGCGCCCGAACTCCGTGCAGAAGACCACGAGCGTTTCGTCGAGCAAGCCGCGTTGCTTCAAATCGTGCAGCAGCCCGGCCACCGGCTTGTCCACGCTCGCGCAGAGCCGCGTGTGGTTGTCCTTCAGCTTCGCGTGTGAGTCCCACGTGCCGTAGCCGCTGGGATACACTTGGACAAACCTCACGCCTCGTTCTACCAACCGCCGCGCCGCGAGCATCCGCTGGCCGGCAACCTTCGTCGCGTCGGCGTCGAGGCCGTAGAGCTTCCGCGTCGCCTCGGTCTCCGGCGCGAAGTCCAGCACCTCGGGCACGGCCATCTGCATGCGGAAGGCCAGCTCGTAAGCCTTGATGCGCGCGCGCAACGCGTCGTCCTGCGGCTGCTCCACGGCGGCGAGGCGGTTTAGCTTGCCGATAAGCTCATACTCCGCGCGCTGCTCGGCGGCAGACTGCCGGGCGTCGCGCTGCCCGAAGGGCAGCGGGTTCTTCGGGTCCAGCGTGAGCGGCACGCCCGCGTGCTCCGGCCCGAGGTAAAGCGAGTTCACGCTCCAGTGCGTCGTCGAGTTGGTCGGCCCGCCGAGCGCGACGAACTTGGGCAGGTTCTCGTTGAGCGAGCCGAGGCCGTAGTGAACCCACGCGCCAAGGCTGGGCTGCTGTTCGTCGAGCCGATGGCGACCGGTATGGATTTGGTTCTCGGCGAAGTGGTCGTTGTCGGTCGTCCACATGTTGCGCACGAACGCGAGGTCGTCCGCGCACGACGCGAGGTGCGGCCACCAGTCGGTCATCTCCACGCCGCACTGGCCGCGCGGCGCGAAGCCCACCTGCATCGGGTAGATGCTCGGATACACGTCGCGCACGTTGACCTCCTGCGCGGGCACGGAGCGGAAGCGCTTGTGGTGCTTGTCGGACTTGAGCGGGTTCGCCAGCGGCGTCTTGTCGAAGGTCAGCCCGGCGTATTTGGTCAGCGCCGGCTTCGGGTCAAACGTCTCGACATGGCTGTAGCCGCCGCTGAGGAAAATCCAGATGACCGACTTGGCCTTGGGCGTGAAGTGCGGCTTGCCGTCGGTCGGAGAAAACTTCGGCTGGGCCGGTGAAGCCGCCTTCGCCACGCCGTCGTTGAACAAGGTCGCGCCCAGCGCCAAGCCGGAGAAGCCCAGGCCGAGGTCGGCGAGGAACATCCGGCGGGGCAACTGGTCGCAGGGGAAGGCTGGTTTGGTGCCGTGACCGTTCATATCTGCGAACCTACGCCGACAATGCTTGAACCGCGTCTTCGCGGGCCGACCACCGTATCGGCTCAACTCCATAGTTCCTTATCGCATCCAAAACCGCAGATGTTGGCTCATGCTCAGAGTCATTCAAAATCGCGTAGGCCTTCGACGAAGCAGAACGGACCTCTTTTGTGTCAATCCAGGCGAATGCCACCTGCCACGCGGAGTCGCGGCTGGGGCGGTTGATGGTTTGCACGATTCGTTCCGGGGCGAGTCGAGACGCCGGAATCACAAAGTCGAACAAGTGGTCATAGCCAGATTTCCCGGTGAACTTCGCCCTTGGGGTGAATCGGACATCACGGAGCGTGAGCCAATCCGAAACATCCTCCCAGAACAGATTGGCGACTGTTGCAGATGCC
>CAIPBN010000006.1 GCA_903863315.1 uncultured Verrucomicrobiota bacterium
CCCGGGGTCACCAGCCGGATGACATGGTTAGCTGTGTCGGCCACATAAAGGTTGCCTGCGGGATCAAACGCAAGCCCTGCAGGGCGGTTAAACTGTCCTGAACCCCCGGCGAATGTGCTGACTACTCCCGCCTTGGTGATCTTTCGAACCGTGTGGTTTATCAGTTCCGTTACATAGAGATCTCCTGCCGTGTCGAGAGCCAAAAAATACGGCTGGTTGAATCGGGCCTCAGTCACCGAGCCGTCCAAAAAGCCGCTCTGTCCCACAGCCCCAGCCAAAATCGATACCATTCCGTTTGTGGAGATCCTCCGAATCGTGTGGTTCCCAACATCCGCCACCAGAAGATTGCCATCTGCGTCCACGACAAGTCCCGCAGGCTGGTTAAACCGCGCCTCGTTCAGCAAGCCATCAGTGGCACCCAATGTTCCCGGCAGTCCCGCAAAGTTCGTGAAGGCATATGGCTGCTGGGCCTCGGCCCGGCAGAAGAGCAGGCTTAAACAAGCAGCCCATATCAGGTTGAGCATAAATCGCTTCATATGAGTGCCCTTCTTGATTGTGATCGGAGCCTAGCGACGCCTTGTTTTAGACTCCAGCGCTTTTCTTGTGCGGACTCGCAGGCAGGAGATGTCTAACATTGCCCTCGCCAATCCACGACCGGTCAATCGAAGTGCAAACCACTCGGATCGATTCCTGTGTGCATGTCTGCACGTTTCACCGTTGACACTCCGTCCCCTCATCCGCTGAATTCGCCGCGAAACCGACACGTCGCAAAAATCGTTCAACTTATGAAACTTACCTCCGTCCTGTTCTCCGTTGCCGCCAGCGCCCTGCTGGCTTGGCCTGCCGTCGCCGCAGACGAGGCGGGCTTCAAGTCCCTCTTCAACGGCAAGGACATCGCTGATTGGGAAGGCAACCCCAAGCTCTGGTCCGTCAAGGACGGGGCCATCACCGGCATCACGCCGCCCAGCGAGAAGGATCCCAAGAAGGGGGCCATCACGCACAACACCTTCCTCGTGAAAAAGGATCTCACCTTGAAGGACTTCGAGCTCCGCCTCAGCTACCGCATCGTCAACGGCAACTCCGGCATCCAGTATCGCAGCAAGGTCACGTCCCAAGGTGATTGGGGCCCCATCGTCGGCGGCTATCAGGCGGACTTCGAGGCCGGCAAAACCTACAGCGGCATCCTCTATGAGGAGCGTGGACGAGGCATCCTCGCTAAGCGCGGCGAGAAGACCACCGTCAAGGAAGTCGAAGGCAAGACCAAGGTGGAAGTCACCGGCGCGACCGGCAAATCCGAGGACATCCAGGCCAGCATCAAGAACGAGGATTGGAACGACTATGTGGTCATCGCCAAGGGCAACCACCTCCAGCACTTCATCAACGGCAAACTGACCGTGGACGTGACCGACGAGGGCGGGGCCAAAGCCGCGAAGGAAGGTATTCTCGCCCTTCAAATTCATGTCGGCCCGCCGATGACCGTTCAGTTCAAGGACATCCGCCTCAAGGAATTGAAATAGTTCCAGCCGGCAACACTGCAAGGGCGCGCCGCGAGGCGCGCTCTTTTTGTTTGGCCGCCTTCCGTCAGTGCCTGTTCTCCCTTACACTGCCGCCATGGACATCGCCGCCAACTACGCCAGTCTTCGCGAACGCATCGCCGCCGCCAGCGTTCGCGCTGGCCGCGATCCTGCGGCCGTCACGCTGATGGCCGTGAGCAAGCACCAGCCGCCCGAGGCGGTCGAAGCCGCGCTGGCCGCCGGGCTTACCTGCTTCGGCGAAAACCGGGTGCAGGAAGCCAAGGCCAAGATCCCCCTCTGCCCGGGCCGCGCCCGCTGGCAGTTGATCGGCCATCTTCAGTCCAATAAATGCCGCGACGCCGTCGCGCTCTTTGAAGTGATCCAGAGCGTGGACAGCCTTGCCCTCGCGCAGGAGCTGAACAAGCACTGCGAGAAGGCCGCCAGAACTCTGCCTGTTCTCCTCGAAGTCAATGTGGCCGGTGAAGCCAGCAAGTTTGGCTACACCCCGACCGCGTTGCTGGCCGATCTGGCCACGTTGAACCAGCTTCCGCGCCTGGAAATCCATGGCTTGATGACCATCGCCCCCTACACGCCGACTCCCGAGCGGGTGCGGCCGGTCTTCCGCCGCCTGCGCGAACTCAAGACCGAGTGCGAGCAACTCCTCGGCGTGCCGTTGCCGCAACTTAGTATGGGCATGAGCGGTGACTTCGAGGTGGCCATTGAGGAAGGCGCCACCTGTGTGCGCATCGGCACCGCTCTGTTCGGTCCGCGTCCCCGGCCTGCCGAATAACCCGCTGCGAATCCGCCCACGTTTGACGCCACCGCGTTGATCCCCTTAACTCCCAACATGTCTGCCACTCGCCATATCGTCCTCTACGACAGCGAGTGCTCGCTCTGCACGTTTCAGATGCGGATGCTCACCTGGCTGGACTGGTTCCACGTCGTGCGCTTGCTGCCCATCGCGGACCCCGAAGCCGCCCGCGTCGCCCCCACCCTGACCCGCGAGGCGCTGCTGGAAGCCATCCACTGCCTCGCGACCGATGGCACGATTTATCGCGGCGCGCGGTGCATCCGGTTTGTCGGCCTGCGGATGCCGCTGCTCGTGCCGCTGGCGTTGGTGCTGTGGTTGCCCGGGGTCATCTGGATCGCCGAGCGCATCTACATGTGGATCAGCCGCAACCGATACCTGTTGAGCCGGGTCTTCGGCTGCAAGGATGCCTGCGCGATCCTGCCGGCGCGCAAGCGGAGCCAGGACGGATGAGCAAATCCCGGCCGCGCCATGTCTTCTGCATGGTCACCGATTGCCACGCCGCGTCCGGCCATTATCGCTCGCTCTGGCAACGGCACTTTTACGATGGCCTGCGTCCTGTGGTGGAGCGGCTGTTCGTTCCCGAGAACATTGATTACTCATGGGCCCGCCGGGCCGTGTCGGAACCCGTGGCGGACACGGCGGACGAACACTCCCGCACCAGCGAGCAGGTGGCCGCTCAAATCCTCCGCGCCCACGCAAGCCACGGGCTGGACGCGGTCATCTCCTACTGCTTCGCCCGGGACTTGCATCCGGACGTGGTGCGCCGCGTGCAGGCGGCCGGTGTGCCATGGATCAATTTCTTCTGCGACAGCACGCACCGGTTCGAGGAGGTGGAGTCGCTGGCGCGGGTGGTCTCGCTCA
>CAIPBN010000007.1 GCA_903863315.1 uncultured Verrucomicrobiota bacterium
TCGACACCTTCGCCATCCGCCCCGATGGCAGGATGCTGGTGGCAGCGCTTCGCAGTGGTGGCATCCAAGGGTTGAGCCTGGAAGACGGGAGCGTTTTGTTTGTGCTGCATCCGCCCCAATTCGGACTCCGTTCCACCAAGTCAGACCGTTCAGATGAAAACCACCTGGCTTTCACGCCAGACGGCCTGCGATTTTTCGGTGTGGTCGCGCAGTCGGGTGGACGACAGGCGATGCAGGTTTGGGATGCCGACACGGGTGCCCCGCTGCAATCGCTGCGGGGCGGCAGCGGTCGGGTGTCAGATGTCGGGGTGCATCCCCTTTCCGGCGAACTCCTCGTCAGCGGTGCCAACTCCAAAGTTTGGGATTTCGCCAGCACACCTGCCCGGTGGACTCTGCCGGCCGGGTCAGGAAACGTCGGCTTCTGGGGCGCGGACGACGTCGTCTTCGCGCCCACCAAAGGCAAGGGCAACGTGCGGCAACTGCAGAAGCTGGAAACCGACCGGACGACTCTGGTGTGGAAACCGCCGACCGGAGAATTTCACATGTTTAGCGCGACTGCGGACGGTCGTTTCGCCGCCCTCGCCCCCCGCCGATTTACTAGCGAACAGAGTGACTATGGTGTGTTTTTTCTGCGGCAACCCGGCTCACAGGTCGAACGCGTCACGGTCCCAAAACCTGCCAAGTTTTTGGACCTGCTCCGCATCAGCCCCACGGGTGATCGGTGGGCGACCATTCAGAATCATTACAGCGAAGTCGTGGTGTATGGTCACCACCCGGACAAGCCGCGCACCAAATGTGACCTTGGGGAAATGCTCGCGTTCTCGGATCTCGGCTGGCTGGGGAATCAACGACTGGTGGGGCTGGCGACGGCCAGGGCAGCGCGGGGCAATCTCGGCTCCGAAGACCGGATCGTGCTCTGGGACACCGCGAGCGGTCAGATTGTGCAGGCCGTGACGAACCCCAGCGCGATGGATATGCTGGCCGTGGCCCCCGACGGCCACCGATTCGCGGAAGCTGGCGAGGACAAGAAGGTGCGCATCCGCGACGCGGTCACGCTGCGCGTGCTGCAGGAATTTCGCGCGCACAACGATCGCATCAGCGCCATCGCCTGGCACCCCACGAAGCCCATCCTCGCCACCGCCTCCGGAGATTTGAACGTGAAGCTTTGGGACCTTGATGCCGGCAAGCAACTCCGCGAACTGCGCGGCCCGACCACCAGCCCCTTGCGGCTCGATTTCAGCCCCAGCGGGAAGCGCCTGATCTGCGCCTCAATCAACGACGCCGTGCGCATCTGGGAGATTGAATAGTGCGACCGCAACAGGGCCGTTTGCCACCGAAGATGGGGTTGAAAACAAGGGACAGTTTGGAATCATCGCCGCAGATGAGCGCACATCTGAAAGACGCGGAAGGCAAACGCCACGAGATCGGCGCAAGTTGTGTCCTGGGGCGGATGCCGGACTGCTCCATTCAACTGGCCGGCACACGGGTTTCACGCCGGCACGCGCTGGTGCATTCCATGGATGGCGTGCAGCACTGGGTGGTGGACCTGGGCAGCACCAACGGCGTGCTGGTCAACGGGCATCGCATCCAGCAACCCCAGGCCCTGCGCACCGGCGACGAGATCCGCGTGGGCGACAACCGGCTGGTCTTCCATGCCGACAGCCCGCAGCAGGACGCATTGGATACTCTCGAACACCAACTCAAGACCGCGCGGGCCGAGGCGGAGGTGAGCGCGCTCAATTACGGCATCGTGGTCGTGGGCGCGAACGGTCGTCCGCAGTTCAGCACCGCACGGGCACGGGAATGGCTCGTGGTTTATTTCCCCCAGACCAGGCGCGACTCACTCCCCGACGAGATGCTTCGCTGGCTCAAACAACGGGCCGGATCACCTGCCGGCTCCTGCCCGCCATTGATCGTCGCGCAAGACAACCGCCGCCTGCTGGTGCGGATGACCGAGCGCGGCGGCGACGAGGTCATCCTCACCCTCACCGAGGAAAGCCCCGCCTCGTTGAAAGCGCTCGTGGAGCGCCTTGGCCTGACGGAGCGCGAGGCGGAGGTCCTGCACTGGGTGGTCGAAGGCAAGTCCAACAGCGAAGCCGCCATCATCCTCGACATCAGCGTGCGCACCGTGGACAAGCACCTGCAAAATGTCTTCAGCAAGCTCGGCGTGGAAAACCGCAGCGCCGCCCTGCGCGTGGTGATGTTCGCACTGGGACGCTGAAGTCAGTTTCACGGGGGGGGACTTCAACAACCGTCTGCACCCAACAACAACCGCCTCAGCTCCGCATCCTCGGTGGCCGCATGGACGCACTGCTCGAACTCTGCGCGCGGCAGGCGTCGGCTGAAGAAGCGGGTGTGGCAGGTGAGATGTTCCGCCTCGGCCGCATTGCAACCGCGCAGCTCCGCCAGTCCCCGAATCATCGCCTGAAGACCGGCGGTTTTGTCGCCTTGCAGGAAGACGAGTTGCCCGCGCATGGCGACGCCCAGGCCGTGCGCGCGCTGATCACCGATGTCATAAGCCAGCGGAAGCAGTTCATCGTAAAAGACAAAGGCCCTCGCAACGTCACCTTCCATACGAGCGAGCTGGGCCATCTGGAACAGTGCGCGAGCACGGGCGTGCGGCTGTGCCTCCCGGGTCAGCAGTGGCAGCGCGCGCTGATAGGCGGCCAGGGCGGCAGCGGCATCTCCCGCACTCTGGCGCTCGTTGGCGAGGGCCAGCAATTCCTCGGCGGTGGCAGCGGACGGGTTCATGTCACACGCCGATGTCCTCGTTCCACAAGTCCGGTCGCGCGGCAATGAACTCGCGCATCAACCGGATGCAGTCCGCGTCCTGCCGCACTTCCACCGTCACTCCCTGTCCGCGCAGGTAGTCCTCCGCGCCGCGAAAGGTGGTGTTCTCACCCACAATCACGCGCGGGATGCGATAAAGCGCGATGGCTCCGCTGCACATCGGACAAGGCGAGAGCGTCGTGTAGAGCGTGCTCCGGCGATACACCTCCGCGCGGAGCCGTCCGGCGTTTTCGAGGCAGTTCATCTCGCCGTGATGAATCACACTGCCGCGCTGCACGCTCTGGTTGTGCCCACGCCCGATGATCTGCCCGTCACACACGAGGACGGAGCCGATGGGAATGCCGCCCTCGGCGAGGCCCTGCCGGGCCTCGTCCAAGGCGGCCTGTAGAAATGGGTCCATGCGCCCGTTTGTAGCGTCCCGGACAGCCCACGGCAACCGTGGTGACCGGCGGGGCTACACGGCGGCCGCAATCGCGTCGCCCATCTCGCGGGTGCCAACCTTTTTCGCGCTTGTGTCGGCAGGCGTGTAAATGTCGCCCGTGCGCAGGCCCGCGGCGATGGCCTTGCCGACAGCGGCTTCAATGGCACCGGCGGCGGCGTTCTGGCCGAAGCTGTAGCGCAGCATCAGCGCGGTGGAGAGGATTTGCGCGATGGGATTGGCCAGATTCTTGCCCGCGATGTCGGGCGCGGTGCCGCCGGCGGGCTCGTAGAAGCCAAAGGTGAGTTCCCCCGTGGCCTTGCCCAGGCTCGCGCTGGGCAGCATGCCGAGCGAGCCGGCGAGAGCGGCCGCCTCATCGCTGAGGATGTCGCCGAACATGTTCTCGCAGAGCATCACGTCAAACTGCGTCGGCTTGAGCATCAGTTGCATCGCCCCGTTGTCCACGAACATGTGTTCGAGCTGCACATCGGGATATTGCCGGGCGATCTTGGTCACCACATCGCGCCAGAGGACGCCGTTTTCGAGCACGTTGGCCTTGTCGATGCTCGTGACTTTCTTGCGCCGCAGCGCTGCGGCTTTGAAGGCGACATGGGCGATGCGCTCGATCTCGGGCGTGGTGTAAACCATCGTGTCAATGGCCCGCTGGCAGCGCTTCATGATTACCGTTGCGTTCGCGTCCACCTGCGGTTCCTCGTGGAAATAATCCTCGGTCTTCTTCGGCTGGCCGAAATACATGCCGCCCGTCAGTTCGCGGACGACGAGAATGTCGATACCGTCCCCCTGTCGTTCGGGGCGCAGCGGGCACGCGTGCGCCAGGGCCTTGGGTAGCTGCACCGGACGCAGGTTTGCATACAAACCGAACTCCTTGCGGATGCGCAGCAACGCGGCGCGTTCCGGGCGCTCCTCCTTCGGAATCGTGGGGTCACGATCCGGCAGGCCCACAGAGCCAAACAAGATGGCATCGCTCTGCCGGCACAGCGCGAGGGTGGCATCCGGCAGCGCCTTGCCAGCCGCATCAATGCCCGCCCAGCCAACCGGGGCCTCGGTGATTTGGAAATTGAGGGAGAACTTCTTCTCCACCGCGCGCAGCACCTTGATGGCTTCGCGCATGACTTCGGGTCCGATGCCGTCACCAGCAAGGGCGGCGATCTTAAAGGTCGTTGACATAGGGGGCGGAGAATACCGGCGAGGAAATGGGAGTGAAGGAGAAATTCGCCGCCCGGCCATCGACCGGAGGCAGCACCAAGCCGAGAAAGGCCTACATCGACTTCAGCGCACCAGCCGGAAAAAGCCCTTCTGGCCGGAGAGGGGAATGGTCACCACGTATTCCTCGCCCACCACGGTGATGGTGTGGGGCGCCCCCCGCCAGCCAGCCGGAACGGGATTGGTGGGCGCATCCTGCAAACCCCAGCCGTTGGCCGCCACCGGCCAGGTGAGAATGAGGTTGCCGCCGCTGATGCGGAAGTTCACCTGGGGCGGTGTCTCCTGCGGTGCGTTGAACCGGGTCAGAAAAACGTCGCCACCGCCGCTGCTGTCCGTCTGCCCCGTGCCCAGCGTGGCACCGCCGCTGAACTGGCCGGTGACGAAGCTGTTGCCAGTCGAATCGACAGCAATGGCGTTGCCGTAATCGCCGCTGAGGTCGTTGCCGCCGCTCTGCTGCGCGAAGGAGGGCTGCCCGGTGCTGGTGTAACGCGCGGTGAACACATCCAGAGTCGCCCCGGAGCTCACCAGTGTGTTGGTGCCAAAGCTGGCCGTGCCGGAGAAGTAGCCAGTCACATGCACCGTGCCATTGGGTCCCAGCGCCAGCCCGCGGACCGAGTCAGGACCGCTCCCGCCCGTCTTGTTCGCCCACGCCAGACTGCCCGATGAGTCAAACTGCGCCACGAAGGCATCAATCTGCCCGCTGCTGGTCAGGCCCACATCGGCCGGAATCAACGAGCCCACAGCTCCCAAAGTCAGGCTGCCAGAAAAGTGGCCGCCCACATGAGCATTGCCGGCGGCATCCACCGCCAAGGCGTTCACCTTGTCATTGCCAGCGCCGCCGATCTGCACGACCCGCTGCGGCACGCCGTTCGCATCGAAGAGGGCCAAGAAGCCGTCGGACAGGCCACGGTTGGTCAACGTTGCCGTGCCAAAAGTGGCCTGCGGCCCCTCAAAGTTGCCAGCCAGGTGAATTCGACCACTGGCATCCGTGCCAACCCCCGTGGCGCTGTCAAGCGCACCGCCGGAACCTGCCAACCCCACGGCACGAGCCCACAGGGCATTGCCGGCACTGCCATACTTTGCGAGGAAGATTCGGCCGGCCCCGGCCACCGGACTGCCCCCGAAAGTGATCTGCCCGGAGCGGCCCGCCACCAGCACATTCCCGGACGAGTCCAAGGCGACAGCCTGCCCGGCGTCCGACACTCCCTTGACACCAGTGCCCCGCACCCAGACGAAGTTTCCATTGGTATCAAGCTTCGTAACGAAAATGTCGGTGAAAGACGCGGCGTCTGTGTTGACCAATGAATTGGTCCCAAAGCCGGCAACCGCCTCAAAAGCCCCGGTCACATAACAGTTGCCGAGCGTGTCCACGGCGATGCCGTTCGCGGTGTCAAAACCCGGACCGCCAGCCCGCCGGACCCAGAGGA
This sequence comes from uncultured Verrucomicrobiota bacterium, assembly GCA_903863315.1. GTDB lineage: Bacteria > Verrucomicrobiota > Verrucomicrobiia > Limisphaerales > SXTU01 > SXTU01. The sequence goes on from CAIPBN010000007.1 coordinate 5,860, forward strand.
GGGCTCCGGCGTTGTCGTATTTGGCGACGAACAAATCACTTAGCCCCGCGCTGATCAACGCGTTGGTCCCGAAAGAAGCGGTCTCGGTGAAATAGCCCGCCACGTAAAGATTGCCCGCCCCGTCCGTGGCACAGGCGTTGCCCACATCGGCGCCCGCCCCACCCGCCTGGTTCACCCAGCCCGGCAGCACGGCCACGGGATGAACGGCGAGGAAGGCCGGGGCGCTGGTGACGCTCCCGAACACGTTGGTGATCACCAGCGAGTAAAGCCCGCGGTCGCTTACCTGCGCCGCAGCGAGCGTGTAGCTGCTGGCATTTGCCCCGGAGATGTTCGTCCCGTTCACGCGCCACTGGTAAGCAAGCACCGGGCTGCCGATGACCCCTGCGCTAAACGTGGCCGCCCGTCCCGCCAGGGCGGTGCGCGGCACTGGTTGCGCCGTGATGATGGGAGGCGAGGTCACCTGCAACAAAGCGTTCGAGCTGATCACCCCGCCGGCGTCGTTGGAGATGACGACCGAGTAGTTGCCGGCCTGCAAGAATTGCACATTAAACAAGTTCAGCGAGCTGTTCGTGGCCGCAGGCACCGGCACCCCGTTGATCTGCCATTGATAAGTGAATGGCTGCGAACCACTGTGCACGACGGAGAAGTTGACGACGTCGCCAGCCGCAACTGACCGGCCCTGAGGGTGGACCGAAATCACCGGCGGAGTCAGCACCTCCAAGTTGCCCGCCGTGCTCAAGGTGGTGCCGAAGGAATTGTTGACCGCCACGGAGTAGGCACCCGAATTCGCCGGCTGCACGTTGGAGAGGGTCAGCAAGGCGTTGGTGGCCCCAATGATATTGGCTCCATTGAAACGCCACTGGTAGGTGAACGGCCCCGGTCCAGTGGCGGCCACGGAGAAAGCCACGTTCGTGCCAGGAAGCACGCGGAAACCGGCTGGCTGCGAGGTGATGACCGGCAGGACCGCGTTGACCGTCAACGTCGCGGGGGAACTCGTCGCGGAACCCACCGCGTTGTTGACCACGCAGTCGTATTGACCGGCATTGGCCGGCTGGACGTTGAACAAGGCCAGGACGGAATTGTTGGCCCCCAGGATGTTCGTCCCGTTGAAACGCCACTGATACGTGAGCGGCGCGTTGCCCGAGGCGGTGACGCTGAACACCGCCGTGGAGCCCTGGTTGGTGATGACGTTCTGCGGCGAACTAGTAATGGAAGGCGCGCCAATGACCACCGGCACAGTGGACGAGATCGAGTTTACCACTGTGATGGTGCCGCTGGAGCCATCGATTCTCGCCACATACCAATAACTGCCGGTGCTGTTCGTCGTCGGCACCGACACCGTGGCCACGAGCCCCGCCGAGGTGTAAATCTGGGCCGTCGCCCCGCTCACGTCGAACCCCGGCGAACCGCTGAAGTTGTGAATGTAGTAATGGTAAGTGCCAGCGGAGAGAGTGTTGATGGTAATGGTCTCCGGACCAAAGCCCGTGACGTCGTCCACATCCAGTTCCGCAAAGGGCGCAAAGTTGGTCGAACCACGGTTGACGAAATAGACATGATGGGCCTGTCCGCCGATCACCGGAGTTTCGAGGTGGGAATCCAAGTCGCTGGGGCTGGCACCCCAGTTAAGCACCAACCGCACGGTGCTGGCACCGCTGATAGTCGGGGACAACGAGAAGCCAATGGTATTGTTCGGCACTGGAGCCAGCGTGAAGGAGTTCGTGTAAGTGAAGAAGCCCGTCGCCGTGGCCTGGACGGTGGCGGAACCCGAAGGAACATTAGTCACCGTGAATGTTCCCGTCGCCGACGTGATCACCGGCGTGCCACCATTCACGCTCACCGAGGCCCCCGGAAGCGGCTGGCCGTTCACCGCGTTGCGAACCGTTCCAGTCACCGTCGTCGGGACGATTTCCAGTCCGGGATTGGCGAAGAGAAAATTGATCTCACCGTCGCTCAAGGCCCGGTTGTAAATTTGCACATCATCCACCGAACCAGTGAATGAACTGGTTGGGGCACCGGCTGAATTGAACCCACCAATCAGGAAAGGTGCTGAATTAGTGGCTATTGCCGAACTGAGGATGCTTCCTTCAAACGGAGCACCATCCACATAGACAGTTGTCGCCCCCGAAGTGCGGTAAACACCGACCACTTGATGCCAGTTGCCATCGTTGACACTCGTGGTTGAAACGGGCACGTCAACAACCGTGAAACCGCCAGATGAGATTGTCCGCGTGCCAGCGTAGAAAAAAGCTTTGCCGGCGGATCCAGCAATCGTGGAATGGTTATAACTCAGGATATAACCGTTGGCCGTGTTGGCGTTGTGCTTGGAAAGAAAGTTGCTGAAGGTATTGGTGTCACCAGGAGCCGTGCGGACCCACGCGACAACTGAGAAATCTTGATTCGCAAAGTTGAAGTTGTCGCCAAAATCCACGAACCCATTGGCACCTTGAACCACACTCAGCGCATTCCCTGCCCGCCCACCGCTGATAAAACTGGCTCCGGTCGCGGACAAGGTGCCCACAAACGTGCCGGCGCTGTCCGCCGCCGTGGTGGCTCCTGGTGCTTCATCGAACCGCCAGTGGGCGAGCGGGCCTACGCTACTACCACTACCACCGCCACCGCCACCACCGCCACCGGCCCCGCTTCCCAGCAACCGCACCAGCCCCGGCCGCGCGAGCCCGGCGAAGGTGGTGAACTGGCCTGCCACGATCACATGTCCATCCGGCTGCAACACGAGCTTTTGGATCACGTCGTTGGCTGTCCCGGCCGGACCGGTGCCAATGTTAAAGCTGGCATCCAACGAGCCGTCCGGGTTGAGGCGCGCCAGCCGATTGGCTGCGGCGCCATTGTATGTCGTGAAGCGCCCACCAATGATGATTTTGCCATCGGATTGAAGCACAGCGGTCAGGATTTCGCCGCTGTTGAAACTACCCACCGCCCCAGTGCCCGGGTCAAAGCTCGAATCCAGCGTTCCGTCCGTGTTCAAGCGGGCAATGTTTCGCCGGGCAGTGCCAGCCACGCTGTCGAATTGTCCAAAAATAATGATCTTCTGGTCTGCTTGAAGCAACAAACCATAAAGGCGATGCCCACTGCCACCGTTCTGAATGGCCCCAGCATCAAATGCCGTGTCAATCGTGCCATCCGATTTTAATCGTGCGATGTGGGACCGTGCATTGCCTCCGACATCCGTGAACCGCCCCGCCACGAGGATTTTTCCATCGGACTGTTCCACCAAAGTGCTGATGGACGGAGGAATGGCGAAGCCGCCAACGGGGGCTGTCAGGCTCGATGCAAAATCCAGCGAGGAATCAAACGCCGCGTTCGTGGAACCATCTGGCAGCCGACCAGCAACTCCTTGGAATGAGCTGCCCCCCAGCCCTGAGGAACGAATGTCCGCATGCAAAACGTTGCCGTTTTGCAGTAACACCACTCCATCCACCGAACTGCTGTGGTTGTTGGCATAGGTCGCGTCCGGCGTGCCATCCACCGCCAAGCGGATCAGATTTTGCAGGGCGTTGGTGCCGTAGGTGTTGAAGAGCCCACCCACGATGATCCGCCCGTCCGGTTGCAACGCTAGCCCGCGCACATCACCGACAAGGGTGGAATTGGTGTTCCGAATCCCCAATCCCGAGCGAAAGGTAACGTCAGTCGTGCCATTGCTATTGATGCGGATGAGATTGCTGCTGGTGACCGAGCCGTAACCAGGAAACGTGCCACCCACAATCAGCTTACCATCGGATTGCAGCACCATGGTCTGAATGACTGCATTGGTGGCGAAGCCCACGCCAGGTGAAAATGTGTTGTCCACTGAACCTGCCTGACCATGGGCCTGCGAACCAACCATGATCCCGGCAGCGACGAAGGCGAGCCACCGCAAAAAAAGCAGTCCGGACCAACCGCCGTGTCGCGGAAGGACACACCTGGCAGGCCGGCTCAAAAGAGTGGGATGATGCATTGAACGACTCAGTTGCGTGGTTGAAATACAATTTTTGAA
>CAIPBN010000008.1 GCA_903863315.1 uncultured Verrucomicrobiota bacterium
AAGACCAAAAATATCCAGAGACTCCTCACGTGGTCTCATACGGGGGTGTTGTCTCGCCGCGCATTGCTCCAGCACGCCTCCACAGGCTTCGGCTGGCTGGCTTTCGCGGGATTGTTCGGGCGAGCGGCGGAACACGCGGCATCACACACCACGCACTACGCACCACGGGCAAAGCGCGTCATCTTCCTCTTCATGGACGGCGGGCCGTCGCAGGTGGACACGTTTGACCCGAAGCCCCGGCTCAAGGCCGAGCACGGCAAGCCGTTCCCGATGCGGATTGATGCGACGCAGTTCGACGCCATCGGCAGGACGCTGGCGAGTCCGTGGGACTTCTCTCCGTGCGGGAAATCGGGGCTGCCGGTGAGCGAGCTGTTTCCGCACCTCGGCGGCTGCGTAGATGACTTGTGTGTCATTCGGTCGCTGACCAGCGCGTCGCCGGAACACGCGCAGGCGTGCTACTTCATGCACACCGGCAGCACGATGCAGGGCCGGCCCAGCATGGGCGCATGGGCGAGCTACGGCCTCGGCACGGAGGCGGAAAACCTGCCAGGCTTCGTGGTGCTCAACGGTGGCATGATGCCCCTCGGCGGCGTGGCAAACTGGAGCAGCGGGTTCCTGCCGGCGCGCCACGAGGCGACGCAGTTTAACCTCACCGGGGGCAACGTGATGGAGAATCTCGCGAGTTCCGGCCCCGCCGCCGCGCGGGCGAACCAGCTTGCGTTCATCGCGGAGAACGACCGCGCGTTTGCCTCAGGACTCGGCAAGCAGAGCAGCGCGGTCGAGACCGCCATTCGCAACTACGAGCTGGCCGCCGCGATGCAATCCACCGTGCCGGAAGCCGCCGACTTGCGGAGCGAGAGCGCCGCCACGCACCAGCTCTACGGCACCGACTCGACGGACCCGCTGAAGGCGCGTTACGCCCGGCAGTGCTTGCAAGCGCGGCGGCTCGTGGAGCGGGGCGTGCGGTTCGTGGAGGTGAGCGGCGTGAGTGGGATTCGCTTTGTCGCGCCGTGGGACCAACACGGGAACTTGAAGAAGGACCACGAGCGCAACGCCCGCATCGTGGACCAGCCCATCGCGGCGCTGTTGAAGGATTTGAAATCACGCGGACTGCTCGACGACACGCTCGTGCTGTGGGCCGGCGAGTTTGGCCGCACGCCCTTCGCGCAAGGCAACGATGGGCGCGACCACAACCCACAAGGCTTCACCGTCTGGATCGCCGGCGGTGGCGTGCGTGGCGGGATGGCCTACGGCGCAACGGACGAGTTCGGCTACCGCGCGGTGGAGAACGTCGTGGAGATGCACGACCTGCACGCGACGATGCTGCACCTGCTCGGGCTGGACCACGAACGCCTGACCTTCCTGCACGGCGGTCGCTTCCACCGGCTGACGGATGTGCGCGGGCACGTCATCCGGGATGTCCTGGCGTGAGGCCGTGTCGGCGATTTGAAATCGCCGTGTTGCGAGATACCAATTCGAGCACCTTCTTGCTGTTGCGGCCTGCGGACGGCGGTTGCAAACCGCCGGCACGGGCTACTTCAGCTTCTCCGCGACCCACTTCTCCAGCTTGAGCGTGTCCACGGCGAAGAGGCGGATGCCTTCAGAGAGTTTCTCGGTCGCCATCGCGTCCTCGTTGTGCTGCCAGCGGAAGGCCTTCTCATCGAGGTGGATTTTCTCGCGGCCCAGCTTGGCGGCGGTGTCGGAGCTGAGCTTGCGGGCAACGGTGCCGGCGGTCTTCTGCATCTCTTCCAGCAGCGCGGGGCTGATGGTGAGCAGGTCGCTGCCAGCGAGTTCGAGGATTTCGCCGACGTTGCGGAAGCTCGCGCCCATGACTTCGGTCCCGTAGCCGTGGCGCTTGTAGTAGTTGTAAATCGCGGTGACGGAAATCACGCCCGGGTCTTCCGCGCCGACGAAGTCCTTGCCAGTGCTCTTCTTGTGCCAGTCGAGGATGCGGCCGACGAACGGCGAGATGAGCTGCACACCCGCTTCGGCGCAAGCAACGGCCTGGGCGAAGCTGAAGAGCAGCGTCAGGTTGCAGGCGATGCCGTCCTTCTTCAGCTCCTCCGCGGCGCGGATACCCTCCCAAGTCGAGGCGAGCTTGATAAGCACGCGCTCCTTCGCGATGCCAGTCTTCGCGTAGCGGGCGATGAGGGAGCGGGCTTTCGCGACTGATGCGGCGGTGTCGAAGGACAAACGCGCGTCCACCTCGGTCGAGACGCGGTTGGGGACAATTTTGAGAATCTCCAAGCCGAACGCGACGGCGATTTGGTCCATCGCTTCGCCGAGCAACGCGGAGCCGCTGGCCGACTGCTTCGCGTCGGCGATGGCCTTGTCCACGACGGCGGCGTATTCCGGCATCTGGGCGGCCTTGAGGATGAGGCTGGGGTTCGTGGTGGCGTCGCGTGGCTGATACTTGCGGATGCTTTCGAAATCGCCCGTGTCGGCGACGACGATGGTGTGCTGTTTCAGGCCGGTAAGCAGGTTGTTGCTCATGGGGTCAAATCAGGTTGTTAAAGCGTCCTTGGCTATGACGCGATGGGATTCCGTCGCATCAACCGCCGTCAGTCAACCAATAACTCTGACCGTCAATCTGCTTCTTGATTAGGCGCAGACCGCCTCCTACTGTCCCGCGCAAGCACGATGCCGCCAGTCCCTGTAAAACTCTCCGCCGCCCGTCCGCCTGGCTCCGTCGCGCCTCCCGCAGCCGCCAAGACCACCATCACCCGCCCCCGGATTTTGGCCGTGGACGACACGCCGGAAGCCTTGCGGCAGCTCCGGGACTGTCTCAAGGCGCTCAACGCCGAGTGCTTCACCTGCGGCAGCGGAGCCTCGGCGGTGGAGTTTCTCAGCAAGGAGCTGGTGGATGTGGCCATCGTGGACGTGTCGATGCCAGGCATGGACGGCTTTGAGGTGTGCCGCGCGATCAAGCATGAGCCGCGCACGGCCAACATCCCGGTCATCCTCGTCACGGGGGATCTGAAGTCGGAGGACACCCACCGAGGCGTCGAGCTGGGCGCGTTTGACTACCTCACCAAACCGGTTGATCCGCACGAATGCAACGTGCGCATTCACGCAGCCCTGCAGGTCAAGAAACTGCTGGAGGAGCTGCACACCCAGCTCATGGCCCCGGATGAGCAGCGGCGCGTGCAGAACGAGTTGCAGGAGAAAATGCTGGCATTCCAGCACGGCATGACCACCGCGCACTGGCAAAAGCGGTTTGGCCAGCTTTCCGTCTCGTTTCTGGACGACATCCAGAGCCCGCTGGCTGGCGCGCTGGCGAGCCTGCAAGTGCTCATGGTGGACGACCAGTTGCGCGATGACGTGCGACGACGGCTCATCATCATGCACGGGCAGTTCCGCCAGGTGAACGACCACTTGCGCCGGTTGCTGAATGTGGCGGTTTACAGCCGCAGCCCGCATCTGATCCACCCGGCGGAAATCGTCTCGGATCTCACCCGCCTGCTGGAGCCTGAATTCCTGTATTATGGCATCCACCTAGAGCAGGAGCTCGACCCCACGGTGGAATGGTGGGGCATGCGCAGCGAGATCAGCCGGGCCGTGCTCTACCTGCTGCACAACGCCATCGAGGCTCATTCCGAGAAGCCACCTGTCATTCGCACCCGATTTGAGGATGAGGATGAGCCAGAGCAAAACCCGGAGGATCCGCACAAAATCCCCACCATCCGGGTGGTGGTGGAGTCCACCGATGCGCACGTGGCAATCCGCATCAGCGACAACGCCAAAGGCATCCCCGAGGCGCTCCACGAGAAAATCTGGGATCCTTACTTCACCACCAAACGCCCGCCGCACACCGGGGCCGGCCTGCACTTGGTCCGCGGCATCGCCCGCGCGGGCGGCGGCGACGTCAAACTACAGTCGCCCGGTCCAGAGTGCTCAACTCAGTTCTCGATTCTGCTGCCAATTAACACCGCCCACCTGTATCCGACCGAGGAGGAAATCCCTGCCGCCGAGCCGGCTGCTTACGAAGAGGCTCCGGCGGCGGCCGAGGAATAGGCATCGCCGCCCCATGTTCGCTGCGATGCCGGAACCCCGACGTTGACGAGCAACAGTTCCTCCGCCGATTCGCCGTAGGTGCCACGCGCGAGGAGGCGCGGCCCGGGAGCACATACCAGCGAGTTGCCGATGCACTTCCGCCCGGCCCATTCACCGGCCGTGATGAGGCCGACGTTGCTACAGCCTGCGATGGTCAGGCCGAATTCACGCACCGCCGGGCTGTAGTTGTCCCACCAAAGCTGGCCATAAGGTTCCCGGACATTGTCATGGTCTGCCGGCACTGCCCACGCACAGGGCGAGAGAATCAAAGTTGCCCCCATCATGCCCAAGGTGCGGCTGATGGCCTGACCGGCAGCGAAGGCATCCGCGCAAATCATGAGCCCGATCCGGCCGATGGACGTGTCCACCACTCCAAGCCGGTCCCCCACCGAGTAGATCCTCCGCGCGAAATCGAGTTCGTTGATCTTGCGGTGGTGCAGCAACAGCTCGCCGCCGGGACCGAACAGCACCGCCGAGTTGAAGACCTTGGTCCCGCCCGCACCGGCACTAGCGACGCGCTCCGAAAGCCCCGCGCAGACGAAGATCCGATGGTCAGCCGCAGCATGGCGGAGTAGCTCGCAACCGGGTCCGCCCGGAATCGGTTCCGCCTGGGTGAGTGCCGCCGGATGCGCCCAGCCCAAGTCCAGGGCCTCTGGCAACAGCACCACGTCGGCCCCGCGCGTGGCCGCCTCCGCAATGCGAGCCACCGCACGGCCGAGATTTCCAGCGCGGTCTCCCGGAACGACTCGCATCTGCGCAAGCGCAAACTGACAGGCCTGTTTCACGGGCTTGCCGTCTGGCGCTGCCGGCGTGCCACTGCGGCCCGCAACTGACGCATGGCCTCGGCACCGGACACTCCCCAGTTCAGCCGCGTCTCGAACTCACGGAACGCCGAGCGCGCTAGGGCCTCGTAGGCGGCATAATTCCCGAACAGTTCGTGCACGAAGGCCGCGTATTCGCCGGGAGGGGCCGTCAGCGGGAAGGTCTGGCCATTGCCGCCATCCCGCACCGCCGTGGGAATGCCGCCCACCCGCGTGGCCAGACTCGGCACGCCAAACGAGGCCGCCTCGCAGAACACAATGCCGAACGCCTCGGCGCGCGAGGGCAGGATGAGAAAGTGCGACTCGGCGATGAGTTCGTTGAACTGCTTCAGGCCGGCTGGGTCGCTCTTGTTGATGAAGCCGGTCTTCCGCACGAACGATGGCAAGGTAACGTCTTCCGGTGGCTGCGAGCCAATCAAAGTCAGCGTCGTGGGCAGACCGGTCTGGTTGAGCTCCTCCGCCACCGCCAGGGCGATGTCCCCGCCCTTGCGCGACCAGACCTTGCCGAGGAACAAAAGATTGCAGCGATCCTTGGGCCGGGCAGCGATCAGCGCATCCACGTCGGCCCTCGTGCGATCGCACCGGATGTTCGCTCCGAAGGGGATCACCTTCACCTTCTCCGGATCAGCGCCGTAGGTCTGGATGGCGGCGTCGCGCGCCCAATCGCACGCGTAGATCACCAGGTCCGCCCGTTGCAAGGCACGCCGCTCGTAATCGTGCCCGCGACGGATGGCAAACGGGTTCAGCGACTGGAAATACGGATAGGCACCCAGCATGCAGCCGAAGTTCGAGTCGCTCCAGTAGGCGATGGGCAAATCGGTTTCAAACTCGGAGAGTAGTTCCGTGTGCGTGGCCAGAATCGCATCCACCTCCATGCCCCGCAGCTTCTCAGTCACCTGCCGGCCCCAGCCCCTCACGATGGAGGGTTCCCGGCCTTCGAGGATGTTTCGGCCCAGCAGCTTCCAGAGGCGGCGTCGCAGCCCCAACGTGGGCGAGACCACGGACTCCAGCGGCCCAAGGTATTGAATCTCCGCCCCGTGCGGCTTCAGTGATTCCGCGATGTGATGCGAGAGGCCGGACCAGCTCTTTAGATTGTGCGGGTCGTCACCCGTGACGTAGGCAATTTTCATGCGGAAGCGCGGCGCAGCCTAGCCGGAACCAGCCGCGAAGGACACAACGAGTTGGCGGGCCAGATTTTCAAACCGGCTCATTCATCACGCGCCTCGAGATGCAAGTCATCCAGAAACCAGTGCCGCTGCGGCTGGCCGGCACCGGTGAAGATCGCCACCCGCCGGACGGCTCGCAGGTTGAGCAGCCGTTCCTTGGGGCCGCGTTCGATGACGGATGTCAAAATGCGAATCCGATTCCAGCCCTGAACCACCTCGTAGCCGCGCTCGAAACGGTCCACCAGACTCCGGCAGTCGCGATCGTCATCCACGCGCACATAAATCGTAAACGGGTCGCGGGGATTGAACACCTGCAACGACAGGGCGCGGAACCCGGTCCAGTCTTTGTCTCCACCGGAGTAATTCACCCCCGCCCAGTCACCCTGACCACTCACAATCCGCAGTGACTGCTCGCCCTGGGCAGCATTGGCCCGGGTGAAAACAATCTGCGTGGGATGACCTTTCGAGCCGCCTTGCGGCCGCCAAAGTTTCAACTCCTCCGCCGTCTCAAAGTTCCCCAGCGAGGGAAAGTGCGACTGCCGCCAGCGAATCCCCCGCCACTCTTGGTATGCCGGCCACAGCGCCACGCCCATGGCCAGCCCCAGAACCAAGGCGTGCCCGCCGCGCCACCACCAGTTCCCGGTCCGCCGCCAGGCCGCGATGCCGGTCAGCATCAGGGCTGCGCCCAACGCCCCATTGACCACATCGCGCCAGCTCTTCGACCGGCCGAAGTGCGGCTGCAACCATTCCACAGCGAGGGCAAACCCCAACGTGAGCAGCAGCGCCAGCAGGTGACGGCGGGCCGTTGGCTGCACCCGCTCCGGCAATGCGTAAAACAACACGGCCGCCAGCCAGCCCAGCAAGGGAACGTGCGCCACATCGAAAACATGCCCCCAAAACGCCGCGTCCACCCGCACCCGGACCGGCCAGAAAAAACCCAGGGTGAGCACTCCGAGGGTCGCGGCAAGAGCTATGGATTTGCGGAGCATCATGTGCCCGCCGAAGTCACTTGCGCACCAGCATGGTGACGCCGAGGAACAGCCGCCGGCTGAGGGCCTTGCGCAGACTGACAGGCAGCGCGCCCACGACCGCCTCCACGCAGAGGGTCAGCGCATTCCACAACGCGCTCTGCCGGCATTTCCCGAAACGGTAAGTATAGGTTTCCCGGAACCCGATGCGCCGCACCAGCGCGTCCATCTCGCGATAAGTCCACTCCTTCAAATGCATCCCTTCCGCCTCGTCGGCAAACAACGCCGAGGCATCGTGCGGCCCGGAATACTTGTGTGGCGTGTCAAAGATATAGACCCCGCCGGGCTTCAGGACACGCAGCACCGTGCGAAAGTGGTCCTCATGGTCATCCGGATGGACATGCTCAAGAAATTGGTAGCTGAACGCCATATCCACCGAGTTGTCCGGCAGGTTGAGCGTGTAGCCGTCGTAGGTCTCAAAGTGAAAGTTCTTCGGCGCGTTCTTCTGCCCGCCGCTCTGGTCCGAGATGTCGAGCGCGATGACCTTCTCCACATGCTGGCACATCTCGTAGGCCAGCCGGCAATCGCCGGGCGCAATTTCCATGAACGTCTTCACGCCAGCCAAGTGCGGACGCAGAATGTTCATGCGGGCGGCGACGGCGCGGCGGCTGTATTCCTCCGTGTCGCGGCGTGTGAGGCGAGGATGATCGGGCACCCGCTGAAACAGTTCGTCGTAGAGTTGGGCGAAGAGCGTCGTGCGCTGGGCGCGGGTGGAATTCATCAGTCGCCCATGCAGGTCCTTCTCGACCTCATATTGGCGGCGCACTGACTCCAAAGGACGGTTGTCGTCTGACATGAGCTTCTTAGTTGGCTGAGTTTCCGGGGGCGACGAAGGCGGAGCAAGGCTTTTCAAAACCCCCTTCCGCAAACCACCTGAGGCGTGGACGTATCCCTGCTGCTCGCCAGTCTCTGACAACCTGGGTGGGGCTTCATCCCACTGGTCGGGATCGGACAGGACAAATCGCCTCGTTGCCCGATCACGCACACGAACAGCGCCCTTGCATTTGCGTCCGTCCTGCGGCTACCTACCGTTCGGTAAGTAAATGCAGACCACAGTTCAAGACACCCGAGGCAAGATACTTGCCGCCGCCCTCCGGCTTTTTTCGGACCGGGGTTACGCAGGCACTTCGGTTCAGGACATCGTGGGCGAAGCGCGGGTGACCAAGCCCGCCCTTTACTACTACTTCCCGAGCAAGTCAGACCTTTATCAGGCCCTGCTGGACCGCGCGCACGACGAGCGCTTTCAGCTCATGCAGTCGGCCGTGGAGCGGGGCAAGGACCTGCCGGGCAAGCTGGAGGAAATTCTCAACGCGCACTTCA
>CAIPBN010000009.1 GCA_903863315.1 uncultured Verrucomicrobiota bacterium
AACTTCGACGAAAGCGCGAGCTGGCTGTCGGCGGGCTGCCAGCCGGACGCGAGGACGTAGAGCGTGCCCTTGCCGACGGGCACTTGCAGCAGCGCGGGGTCGCCGGTGTCGAACCTCGCGACCACGCGCGCGCCGGGGAAGTGCGTCGCGTCGAGGCGGCGATACTTCCAGAAGTGAATCTTGGTGAAGTCGCTGAAACGCGGGTCGGCGAACGGCGCGAAGAGCGGGTGCTGGAAATCAATCTCCGCGAGCATCGCGTAAGACGGCACCTTGGCCTCGTCGGCGGAGATGGATTCCTTGCCGAGCAAGCCCGCCAGCGTGCGCGCGACGTTTCGGTTCTTGAGCGAGACGAGAGCGGTTTTGCCCTCGGTCAGCAGTCGGCGGACGGTGGCGGTGCGTTCGTTGGGCAAGGCGTCCGTGACGATGATGAGCGGAGCCTCGGCATCGGTGGGGAGGAGTTGGGCGGAGGGCGTGCGCGGGAGGACTTGGACGATCTGCCGGCGCGTGGGCGGGAAGGCGCGCTGGAGGAAGTAGAGCGGCTCGGCGGTGTCGGTCGCGGTTTCGCCGCCGAGGTAAAGCACGTTGACGCGCGCGGCCTCGGGCGGGATGAGCGCGAGCGAGTTGTCGAACGCCTCTTCGTCACCGCGAAGCAGCACGCGCTCGGGTGCCGCTCCCGTCGGCGGCGCGTTGAGCGCGACGACGCGGCTCTGGCCCGGCGGCACGTAAATGTCCTGCGGCTTGCCGACGAACTCCTTGCCGTCCGACCAGCCGACTTGGAACTGCTCGCGCTTGGCGTCGGAGGAATTGCTCACGCGGACGCGGGCGATGGCTTCGCCGGGCTTCTTCTCGTTCTCGTCGGTGTCGGCGATCAGCTGAAGGCCGGCGTTGGTAGGCTTCTTCGCCTTGAGCGGCTCGACGATGAGCTCGGTGCCCTTGGGCCATTCGTAAGCTTGGAGGGCGTCCAACCGGCTGCCCTCCGCCAAGTCACTGATGAGCACGACCTGACGCGGGCCGCGAGCGGGTTGCCGGGCGTTGTCAGTGCGCGCGTCCTCAAGGGCGGAGGCAGCGGCGACAAGCGCGTGACCGAGCTGCGTTCCAGCCCAGCCGGGCGAAATTTTCTTGAGCGCATCCACCGCCAAGTCCGCACGCTGGCCGGCGGCGGCGGAAGTCCATTGCTCGAAAGTCACGAGCCGTCGCACCTCACGGTCGAAGGCGAACAGAGCGACCGTGTCCTCCGGCGCGGCAGCGCGGAGCACGGCGTCGGCCTTCGCGCGGGCGTCCGCCCAGAGGCCATCGCGCCTCATGCTGGCACTGGTGTCCACCAGCACGACGACGCGCTTGCCGGGGCCGGTGGGCAGGTCGGTGCTGGCGGCTTTCGGGAGAAAGGGGCGAGCGAAGGCGAAGGCCAGCAGGCAGACCACGAGCGCACGGAGCACGAGTAGAAGAATGTGCTCCAGCCGGCTGCGTTTGGTGACGCGCGGCGGCACAGGCAGCAGAAACATCAGCGAGCTGAACTCGGTTTGCTGCTTCGAGGTCTGCCGGATGAGATGGAATACAATGGGCAGCGCAACCGCGAGCGCGCCGAGG
>CAIPBN010000010.1 GCA_903863315.1 uncultured Verrucomicrobiota bacterium
AAAACCCTCTTTGAACGCATCGCCGCGAAGGAGATTCCGGCGAACCTGGTTTACGAAGACGAGCACGTCATCGCCTTCCGCGACATCCATCCGCAGGCGCCTACGCACATCCTCATCGTGCCGCGCAAGCCCATCCCCCGCATCGCCGAGGCCACGCCCGCCGACCACGCGGTGCTCGGCCACCTGTTGCTGAAGGCGGCGGAAGTCGCCGCGAAGGTCGGCCTCACCAACGGCTACCGCCTCGTCATCAACAATGGTCCCGATGGCGGCGAATCCGTCCCGCACCTCCACTGCCACATCCTCGGCGGCCGCGCGCTGAGCTGGCCGCCGGGGTGAAGCGCATCAGCGCAAGGACGCAAAGCCGCAGAGACGCCGCGCTCCTGCCGCGATTACCGCCTCGCCCAACTCAAGGTAGTCTCCGCGCCTTTGCGCCCTTGCGCCTTGGCGACAAGAGGCCACCTACTCCTTCTTCTTAAACAAATCACCGAGGCCCTTGGTGACGCCTTTGGCCGCGTCGGCAGCGGCTCCGCCCACGCCCTTGGCCCCGTCCAGCAGCGCCTTGCCCGCGCCGCTGAGGTAGCCCGTCACGGCGGTGGTGGTTTTGCCCATCACGTCCTTCATGACCACCTTGATGACTTCGGCGGGCGTGACGCCGTCCGCACCCTGGCCGAGGTTGGTGAGCTTGATCTCCGGCAGCGGGACGGTGGCGGACTTGCCGCCGAGGATGGTCATGCTGAGGTTGATCTTGGCGTTGGAAATGATGAGTTCGTCCACCTGCAATTTCTTGCCGGAGCTGTTCTTTTTCTCCGCCTTGCCGTCCTTACCGGCGGGTCCGCCCAGTAGGCTGGCGACGTAGGCGTCCACGTTCTCCTGAATCTTGCCGAGGTTGCTGCCGCTGAGGCTGCCCTCGAAGGTGATCTCCGCGGCGTCCACCTTGATGGAGTGCACGACGATTTTGTCGGCCAGAAGGGAGGCGGGGTTTACTTGCAGGCTGGCGGCGGCCAGCTTCACCGCGTGCGGCGTTTTGAAACCCTCGGGGTTGCCGACCACCAGCCCGGTGAGCTCGCCCTTGCCGGAAAACGCGGAGATGCTTACGCCATCAAGCTGGATAGGAGCCTTGATGACTTCCGGCCCGAAGGTGACCACGCCTTGCTTGACCATGGAGTTCAGCGAGAGGAAGACCGCGACTGCGGCGACGATGGCCAGCAAGACGAGGGCGACGATGGCTTTGCGGATGGTGCTGTTCATATGGGTGCTGATGGAATGGATGCGGGCGTTTGACCGGCCGCGCGACAACTTCTCCAGAACGTGCCCCCCAAGGCAACCCCGATTACATGCCCGCGCGGGGCCGGGACCGGGACAGGGGCGGGTGCGGAGGCAGGAACGGGTGCAACGAGGTGGCGAGTTCGGACCGGCTGCAATCCGCGCACAGCATCTGGTTGCCCACCAGCTCCACCTGCCGCAGCGGAAACACGCGCCGGCAACCATCGCAGTGCTCCAGCTTTTCGACCGCCACGCCAGCGAGAGCCAGGCGGTTCAGGGCGGCGCGAAGAGTGGGCAAGCGTTGCTGGGCGCTCATGAATGTGGCGTGGGTAACAAGGGCGGTGGCACCTGTCAACCCCGGTTACAATCCGGTCACGCTCCGGTGTCGTCCGGGTGAACCCGCCGCACCAGCTCCGGGAAGCGGCAGTGCTCGCACAAGGCGTTGGAAGTCCCGCAGAAGTCGCGAACGATTTGGAGCAAGCCTTGTTGCGCCGCCGCGCGTTGGAGGAGTCCGCGCGGCGGGCTGCCGGCGAGGAGGCGTTCGCGCGCCAGGCGCAAGGTGGCGTTGTCCTCCCCGGCGGGCCACGCCAGGAAGCGGGCCTCGGCGGTGGCGCGGAGTTGCGGGTTGCGTCCGGCGGCGGCCCGGGCCCAGAGCCACGGGAGGATGACGTTCACTGCCAGATCCGTGAGCCGCGCCTCGCCGAGCAGGGGCTGTGATTTCTTCAAGCGCGGCGATTTCAGGGTCCAGTGCCAGGACCAAAAGTCATCGGCGGTGGGCTGGAACAGTCCGAGCAGCGAAGCGGCCAGTTCCAGGTCGGAAACATCACGCGTGAACCATTGCTCCAAGCGCGCTGTCAGATCGCCGTCCACCAGCCAGTGCGCGGCGAGTGCGAGCCGGCGGAGCGGCTGGTTCGCCGGGCGCAGCCCGCTCATCCGCCACGCCATGCGCGGCAGGATGACATCAGTGAACTGTTCCTGCTCGCGCCACCACGTGTCCCAAAGGCGACGCAAGTAGTCCGCGTCCGCGTTGCGACCGCGCGGCAGCTCGGCGGGCAGCAGGCCGCTCCAGCCAGTAAGCCGGGCTTGCCACAACTCAACGGAGAGCTTGCCGCCGGCCGAACCCGCCAACTCCGCGAGGCGGCGCATGGGCCAGACGTTGTGCTTGTAGCCCAGCGCGGCGAAGAGGCCTTCCCAGAGCGATTGCTCCCAGCCGCACTGCCGCGCACGGGCGGCGAGCTGCGCGGCCTTCAACTGGAGGCGGACGAGCGCGGCCTGCTGGAGGATCGCGGCAAGCTGTTCGCGGGGGAGTTCGCGGAGTGGTCCGCAACATCGTCCAGCAAGTTCGCCGCCGCGCAACGAGTCTTCGCCGCCGAACCACTCGGCCAGTTCGCCCAGCGGCGCGTCGAGCCGAGTCTTGAGCGCAAGCGTGGGCAGCCCGCCCGCGCCCGCGCCATCCCAGACCACATGCAGCACGACGGCGCGGAAGTTCGGGTTCACGTCGTGCCGATGAGCCCGCCAGCCGCCTGAGGCCAGGTCGATCTCCACGTCGCCCCGCTGTGGGGTTTCGTCGTCGAACTGCACAATCGCCTCGCGGAAGTCGGGGCCGGGCTCGCGATTGTGGAAACCGGGATGCAGGACGCGCACGGGCCGTCCATCGGACAGCACCAGCCGGTCGCGCAGCACGCGTTGATGCAGCCAGACCGCCTGGAGCAGCCGCTCTGGCGGCGGGCCATCTTCGCGCAAGGGCGTCGCGTGTAGGCGCTGGGTGCGCCAGGTGGCGTAAAG
>CAIPBN010000011.1 GCA_903863315.1 uncultured Verrucomicrobiota bacterium
CGTCAAAGGCACCCTGACCCCGCAGGACAAAAACTCCGTGGCGCTGGTCGGTTCACGACAGACCACCAGCTACGGCGTGGAGACCGCACGCAAGCTGGGCTATCAGCTCGCGTATGTCGGCGTCACAGTGGTCAGCGGCGGCGCACGCGGCATCGACACGGCGGCGCATCAAGGCGCGCTCGCGGCCAAGGGGCGCACCATCGCCGTGCTTGGGACGGGGATCAACCTGGTCTTCCCCCCGGAGAACGCCGAGCTCTTCGAGCGGATTGCCGCCAACGGTGCGGTGCTGACCCAGTTCCCGTTCAACCGTCCCGCCGACAAGCAAACCTTTCCCATCCGCAACCGCATCGTCGCCGGCATGACCCTCGGCACCGTGGTCGTGGAGGCGAACCTCAACAGCGGCGCGCTCATCACCGCGAATTTCGCCACGGACTATGGCCGCCAGGTCTTTGCCGTGCCCGGGCGCATCGACTCCCCGCGCAGCAAGGGCTGCCACGACCTGATCAAGAAGGGGGCGAAACTCTGCGAAGGAGCAGAGGATGTGCTGAGCGAGTTCGAGTATCTTTTCCCCGCGTCCAACAAACCCGCCTCGCCCGCCGAAACCGGTGTGCTGCCGGCGCTGACGTTGTCCGACAACGAATCCAAAATCCTCGCCGTGGTCACACAGGAGGAAACGCACATTGACGAGGTCATCCGGGCCAGCAGCCTCCCCGCGTCCGCCGTGTCGGTCGGGTTGCTCAGTTTGGAGATGAAGCGGCTGGTGCGACAACTGCCCGGCAAGCTCTTCGTCCGCGTCCGCTAGACCGGCTGCGGCTCACGCGCCTAGCCGCTTGCGGACTGGACTTGCGCGTGCTTTTCCGTCTTCTTGCTGCCCACGCACATGCAACCTTGGCCGCAAAACTACGACCCGCTGGGCAACCCCCTGCTCTCCACGCTGATCGCCGCGCTGCCGGTCGTGGTGTTGTTGGGAGCCATTGCTTGGCTGGAGATGAAGATTCATCTCGCGGCACTGCTCGGCCTCGGCGTGGCGCTGACGGTGGCGCTGTTCGCGTTTCACATGCCGGTGGATGCGGCGCTGGCCACGGCGGGCTACGGCGCGGCCTACGGCTTGTTTCCCATTGGCTGGATCATTCTGAACCTGATTTTTCTCTACCAGCTCACCGTGGAGAAAGGGCTCTTCGCCGTGCTGCGGGGAAGCCTGGCAAACCTCGCCCCGGACCCTCGCGTGCAGCTCGTGCTCATAGCGTTCAGCTTCGGCGCGTTCTTCGAGGGTGCGGCGGGCTTCGGCACACCGGTGGCAGTGACGGCGGCCATCTTGATGCAACTTGGCTTCAAGCCCCTGCAAGCCGCCGGGCTCTCGCTCATTGCCAACACTGCCCCCGTCGCCTACGGCGCGCTGGGCACGCCCATCATCGCACTCGCGGGAGTGACGGGGCTGGACCTGCACGCGCTCTCGGCGATGGTCGGTCGGCAATTGCCGTTCTTTTCGCTGCTGGTGCCGTTCTGGGTGGTGTGGGCTTACGCTGGCTGGCGCGGGATGCTGGGCGTGTGGCCCGCGTGCCTGACGGCCGGCGTGGCCTTCGGCGTGCCTCAGTTCCTCGTCTCGAACTTCCACGGCCCGTGGCTGGTGGACATCGTGGCGGCGATCACTTCAATGCTCGCGGTGGTGGGCTTGCTCAAGTTCTGGAAACCCACGGACGGGTGGAAGCCAGTGGACTCCGGAATGCGAAATGCGGAATGCGGAACGCCCGCAGCCGCACCCCACCCCCCAGCCCCCAGACCCCAGCCCCCAGACGCCACCCTCATCCGCCGCGCCTGGGTGCCGTGGATACTCCTCAGCGTGCTGGTGTTCATCTGGGGTGTGCCTCAGGTGAAGAAGCAGCTCGAGGCGATTTCCTCTCCCAAGTTTGAAATCCCCCGGCTGCACAACACCACTGTCCGCACCTTCCCTGTTGTAGCTCGTCCCACGGCGGACAAGCCCACCAAACCGGAGGAAGCGGTGTTCAAGCTCAACTGGCTCTCCGCCACGGGCACCGGGATTCTGGCCGCCGCCATCCTGGCCGGATTTTACATGGGCTTCTCCCTCGCCGAGCTGGCGCGGGTGTATCAGCGCACGCTGTGGGCCGTGCGGTTCTCGCTCATCACCATCGCCGCGATGCTCGCGCTCGGCTACGTGACGAAATACTCCGGCACCGACGCCACGCTCGGGCTCGCGCTGGCGAAGACCGGCGCGTTGTATCCCTTCTTCGGCACATTGCTGGGCTGGCTGGGTGTGGCGCTCACGGGCAGTGACACGGCGAGCAATGTCCTCTTCGGCAGCCTGCAAAAGATCACCGCCGAGCAGACCGGCATCAACCCCGTGCTCATGTGCGCGGCGAACAGCTCCGGCGGCGTGATGGGCAAGATGGTGGACGCGCAAAGCATCGTCGTAGCCAGCACCGCGACGGGCTGGTATGGGCACGAGGGGAGCATCCTGCGCTACGTGTTCTTCCACAGTCTGGCCCTGGCCGCGCTGGTGGGCGTGCTGGTGTATTTGCAGGCGTATGTGCCTCCCTTCACGGGCATGTTGGTGAAGTAGGCTGGCCGGCAGTTGCCGACTGGCCGGAAACTATTTACGGTGCGGACCAGTCCATGAAACCAGCGCTTAGGCTACTTGCGGTCCTGCTCCTCGCCAGCAGCATCCACGCTCAGAACACCCCCAAGACCGGCCTGCTTGGCCAGTATTTCAAAGGCGTGAATCACGCCGGTCCAGCCGCGTTGAAGCGCGTGGATGCCCAAGTCAATTTCGATTGGGGTGGCGCACCCGCCGACGGCCTGCCGGAAGACCAGTTCAGCGTGCGCTGGAGCGGCACGGTGCAATCGCCAGCCACGGGCAGGTTCACGTTTTACACCGAGTCCGACGACGGCGTGCGGCTCTGGGTGGACGGACGGCTGCTGATCGACAACTGGACCGACCACGCCCCCACGGAGGACAAAAGCACCGAGTTCATGATGGAGGACGGCAAGCGCTATGACGTGGTCATGGAGTTCTACGAAAGCGGCGGCGGCGCAGCCGCCAAACTGCTGTGGAGCGGGCCTTCGACGCTGAAGCAGCTCATCCCCAGCTTCCGCCTGACGCCCAAGGAACTGGCTCCGCCCGGCGAACTGGATCTTGCGAAGCTGCCACCCGACACACGCGGCGTGGTGGGCCATTACTTCAAGGGCCGTGAGTTTGCCGGCAAGCCGGCGCTGCGGGTGGACAAGCAAATCGACTTCAACTGGGACATGGGCGGCCCCGGCCTGCGCGGGGCGGATGCGGATGATTTCTGTGTGCGCTGGACCGGCCAGATCACCCCCGAGAAGTCCGGGCTGCACACCTTCTTCGCCGAGGCTGATGACGGCGTGCGCGTTTGGATCAACGGCCAGAAGATCGTGGATGCCTGGATGGATCAGGGTGCCACCGAATACAAGAGCGAGCTCACGCTCGAAGCGGGTAAGAACTACGACCTCGTGATGGAGTATTACGAGAACTCTGGCTTCGCCTCGGCGAAACTCTCCTGGAGTGTCGCCGGCGCGGAGAAGAAATGCGTCCCCGCCACCGCCCTGACGCCCAAGCTCATCACCGACAAAGGGCAAAAGCGTTGAACGAAACGGAGCACCCTCTCGAAACCCGCACGATGCGCCCGCGTCTCGTCCCGCTCCGTGACTTTCTTAAACTGCTGACCTGCGCTTTGCCAGCGACAGTCTCAGCCGCTCCAGCCAGCGGAGACAAGGCCACCCGCCAACTGCGCGTCTGCCTCGTCTCCGGAGCGCAGGACTCGAAGCCTTATAGCACGGACGACTCCCTCGCCGCACTGGCCCGCTACTTGGAGACGGAGCACAAGATGATTTGCGCGTTACTCCCCTGGGATGCAGCGAGTGCGGGCTTCAAGGGCATCGAGAAGCTGCTGGAGGCGGACGCCGCCGTCTTCTTCGTTCGTCGCAAGACGCCGAATCCACACAACCTCGACGTGCTGCGTCGTTTCTTCGCCTCGGGCAAGGGCTTCGTCGCGCTGCGCTCCACCAGCCATGCGTGGGAGAACTGGCCGGACTTCGACGCTGAGGTGCTCGGGGCGAAATACGGCGGGGCGAAAGGCGGCAACTTCGGCAACGTGGAGAAGCTCACCCGCAAGCCGCATCCCATCTGGGCTGGCACGGAAGACTTCGACACGAAGTGCGACATCTACCGCTACGGCCCGGTCGCGCCCGATGTGCAGGTGCTTATGGAAGGCGAGAACCAGAACGGCGTCATGCCCGTCGCATGGACGCGCGTGCATCGCGGCGCTCGGCTGTTCCACTTCGCACTTGGCTACGCCTACGACATGGAGAAGCCCTCCTTCCGCCGCATCGTGGCGAATGCGCTGCGGTGGGTGAGTGAGAAGTAGCGGCAGGGCATCACATCTCGTGCACGCCGGGGCGTCAGTGATGCGCGGAACCCGGCGGGTGGTTTGGCGGGACGGAACAAAATGCGCTTTGCGCTCGCGCGCCCGATCCCTAAGCTACGCGCCGAAATTATGCCCAAGCAAATCGCCGAGATGCTCATCGAGTCGGTGACGATGGAGCTGCCCGACACCAAGACCATCCGGCTTCAATGGCCGGCCGGCTACGACGTGGATTTTAAGACCGGTCAATTCATCACCGTGTATTGGCCAGACACGCCCAGCTACAAGCGGGCTTACTCGCTGAGTTCCTGTGCGCTGGACCGGGGCTTTTACGAAGTCACCGTGAAGCGCGATGGCAAGATGGGCACGCGCCTCGTGGACTGGGCCAAGCCCGGCGACAAACTCTGGGTCATCGAGCCGACCGGCAAGTTCCTCCCCGTCTTCGACCCGCCGGGCAAGCACCTCGTCTGCATCGCGGGGGGCAGCGGGGTGACGCCCTTCCGCGCCTTCGCTCGCGAGGCCACGCGCCGCCGGCTCGACACCCGGCTCACCATCCTCTACAGCGTTCGCACGACAAACGACATCATCTTCCATGACGAGTTCAAGCAGCTCGAACAGGAGAACGAGCGCTTCGACTTCTACGTCACTTGCACCCGACTGCATCCGGACGACCCTTGGACCGGCCGCCGGGGCCGCATCACCGCCGAGTGGGTCAAGGAGCACGTCCATGACCTGCCCAACACGGTCTTCTACGCCTGTGGCACGACGGAACTCGTCGAGGCCACCGAGCACCTCGTGCTGGACGAACTCAAGCTGCCGAAGGAACAGATGAAGACGGAGAAGTGGGGCTGACCTCATTCACCACTCGTAATCCGCAGTTCGGAATCAATCCTCATGCACCGCGACATCCTCTTCGTCCTCAAGCACGACTTCCCCGACGGCCCTGGCACGCCTTACTACTGCCCCGAGTGCGCACAGCTCACCGGCGTGCTCGCCTACTATCCGCACCTCCGTCATTTGCTGGACGTGCGCTACGTGGACTTCCCGCGCCCCCGGAAGGAAATCCTCTCGCTCATCGGCGAGGCGAACCAAAGCTGCCCCGTTCTGATCATTGCGGACGGCCCGCCTGCCACCGTGCAGGGCGTCGAGATTGGCACCTTCAACGGCCTGCACTTCGTTTCCGGCGCGGAAGCGATTGGAAAATACCTGTCGCAAGTGCATCGGGTCGGAAGGCCGCATTGAAACTTACGGCCGCACGCAATTGGTAATCGCAACTCTCCAATGACCCTCAAACGCACTCCTCTCTTCTCCGCCCACCAGCGCGCGGGCGGCAAGCTCATCGAATTCGGCGGGTGGGAAATGCCCGTCCAGTATTCCACCATCACGGATGAGCATCTCTGTGTCCGCCGGGCGGCGGGCATCTTCGACATCTCGCACATGGGCGAAGTGATCGTGCGTGGGCCTGCGGCGGAGGCGTTTCTCAACGCCACGCTCACCAACGACATTCGCAAGCTCACCATCGGCCTCGGCCAATACACGCTCATGTGCCACGAGCACGGCGGGGTGATTGACGATCTTTATGCCTACCGCCTCGGCGAGCAGGAATACCTGCTCATCATCAACGCCTCGCGCATCGAGCCGGACGTGGCGTGCTTGCAGGAGCGCCTCGCGGCCTTCCCGCAGCACGCGGATGTGACGCTCGCAAACCTCTCCGACCACACCGCCGCCGTCGCCATCCAGGGGCCGAAGACGCCTGGCCTGCTCGACCAGCTTTTCCCCGCTGCGTCCACAGGCGGCACGCATGTCGCGAAGCCGAGCGAACTGAAGAAGAACCAGATTGCGCAGTTCATCTTCGACGGGCAGCCCGTCTGCGTGGCGCGCACGGGCTACAGCGGCGAGGACGGCTTTGAAGTCATCACGCCCGCGACGCTCATCGAGGCGGTCTGGGACAAGGCGCTGAACCTCGGCCATCAATTC
Organism: uncultured Verrucomicrobiota bacterium; assembly: GCA_903863315.1. Classification (GTDB taxonomy): domain Bacteria; phylum Verrucomicrobiota; class Verrucomicrobiia; order Limisphaerales; family SXTU01; genus SXTU01. The sequence continues at coordinate 6,378 of CAIPBN010000011.1, forward strand.
TGCCTCCAGCCCTGCGGTCTCGGCGCGCGCGACACGCTGCGCACGGAGGTTTGCTACCCGCTCTACGGCCACGAGCTCGACGAGAACACCACGCCCATCGAGGCCGGCGTCGGCTTCTTTGTCGCGCTGGACAAGGGCGAGTTCGTGGGCCGCACCGTGCTGGCCCACGAGAAGGCCAACGGCACGAAGAAGAAACTCGTCGCCTTCAAGATGACGGACAAAGCACCGCCGCCACGTCCGCACTACGCGATTTGGGCCGGCGGCACAGCGGTGGGCGAAGTCGTGAGCGGCACGCAAAGCCCGTCGCTCAACAACGGCATCGGCATGGGCTACGTTCCGCCGCAGGTCGCGGAGATTGGTGGGAAGATTGAGATCGAGATCCGTGGCCGTCGCTTCGCCGCCGAGATTGTGAAGAAGCCGATTTACAAGAAAGCCGCCTGAACCCAAAGTCCGCCCCCGACATGAGCACAAATGTTCCCGCAGATTTGAAGTATGCCAAGAGCCACGAGTGGTTGCGCGTCGCCGGCGACGTGGCGACCGTGGGCATCACCGACCACGCGCAGCACGAGCTGACGGACGTGGTGTTCGTCGAGCTGCCCGCCGTGGGCCGCAAGGTGAAGGCCGGCGAGGCGTGTGCGGTGGTCGAGTCCGTGAAGACCGCCAGCGACATCTACGCGCCGGTGAGCGGCGAGATTATCGAGGTGAACAAGCCGGTGTCCGACGACCCTTCGTTGGTGAACACCGCGCCCTTCGCGGGCGGCTGGTTCTTCAAGCTGAAGCTGGCGAACACGACGGAAGTGGGGGCGTTGCTGACGCCGGAGGCCTACAAGGCGCAGATTGGCAGTTGAATGAGCCGAGGGTAGGCGTCAGGGCTCGACCCACTTTACCAAGTCCAAGTCCTCGAATTCGCCTCCACACGGGCACCTTGTGGCGGGGATAGTGTTCTCGCCTTTGCCACACTTCGTGCAGACGCATTGAGCCACGGTTGGCTTGCCTCGGCGGTAGATGAGTTTGGATGCCCAATACAGGAGGAGGCAAACTACCGAAAACACAATGGCTCAGGGGAGCCGATGCCAAAATTCCTCCGCAGTTGCGAATCTGGGATACCCATGAAGTTCTTTGCCACTGAAAATCCCTGCAAAGAGTAGGGAACCGCATGCCGTGAAGAAGAACGATGGGATTATTTGACTCCTGAGCCGTCGGCGTCGCTCGAC
>CAIPBN010000012.1 GCA_903863315.1 uncultured Verrucomicrobiota bacterium
CCCTCTCCCGCTGGGAGAGGGCCGGGGTGAGGGAGAAAGCGTTGTTCAACCCACCGGTGCCGGTAATCCCCCCGGCCCGCGTCCCCAATCCCTTCTCCTCAGTCTCAGCTCCCTCCTTCTCGCCGTCTCCCTGCTCGGCTGGGCTTTGGCCACGGGGCAGACGGCGAATGCGGGGGCGTTCTTTGGGGCGGGGGCGTTGCTGCTGGTCGCGGCGCTGGCGTTCACGTCGGCCTTCCTCACGCGGCTGGAGCGAAGCGAGGCGGCGGCGGCGCTGAACCTCGCCAGCCTCGGCATCCGCAACACCACGCGTCGCCGCTCGCGCAGCCTCGCGACGGTCACGATGCTGGCGTGCGGCAGCTTTCTGGTGCTGTCCATCGGGGTGTTCCGGCTGGACGAAAACGCGGACGCGACGAAGCGCAGCTCCGGCACCGGCGGCTTCGCGCTGCTGGGCGAGAGCACGCTGCCGGTGGTGCAGGACTTGAACACGAAGGCGGGGCGGGAGGCGCTGGGATTGGATGAATCGCTCTTCGTTTGGCACCGGCGCATCTGGAAGTTGGATATCCCAAAGGTTCCAGTTAAAGCGGCGATAGACGGCCATTGGGAAACAAATCTAGTAACGCATGTCAGCGTGGTGCCCTTCCGCGTGCGCGATGGCGATGATGCGAGCTGCCTGAACTTGAACCGCGCGCAGAAGCCCAGGTTGCTGGGGGTGAAGCCGGAGTTGCTCGCGGAGCGGAAGGCATTTGAGTTCGCAGCGGTGGCGAAGGGATTGGCGAAGGAGAGCGGGTGGATGTTGTTAAAAACCTCGGCTGCTGGACGCGCCGGCCCCCTCACCCCGGCCCTCTCCCCCGGTGTGGGCGAGGGAGAGGAGGCGCGCCGGACTTCCACAAACGCCGCGAAGCAAAGCCCTATTCCCCATCCGCTAGACGCTATCCCCTCTTCCTCCCTGACCGACCCTATCCCGGCGATTGCCGATATGAATTCGATCCTCTGGGCGATGGGCAAATCGGTCGGCGACATCATCGAGTATCCCGAGCCGGACGAGCGCGGGCGGCCGGTGCGGCTGCGGCTCGTGGGCGCGGTGGCGAACTCCATCCTGCAAGGCAACCTCATCATCGCGGAGGACGAGTTCACCGCGCGCTTCCCGAGCGAGGCCGGCTACCGCTACTTCCTCGTGGACGCGCCGACCAATCGCGTCGCCGACGTGTCCGCCACGCTGACGAAAGCCTTGCGTGATTTCGGGCTCGAACTCACGCCCGCGACGCGGCGCATGGCGCAGCTCAACGCGGTGCAGAACACCTACCTCGGCACGTTCCAAATCCTCGGCGGCCTCGGCCTGCTGCTGGGCAGCGCGGGTCTCGGCGTGGTGGTGCTGCGCAATGTCCTTGAGCGGCGCGGCGAGCTGGCGTTGCTGCTCGCGCTGGGCTTCCGCGCGAAGGCGCTGCGGTGGCTCGTCCTCAGCGAGCACGCGGCGCTGCTGCTGTTGGGCTTGTTGAGCGGCGTGGTCGCGGCGGGCGTGGCCGTGCTACCCTCGGTGCTGGGCGCGGGCGAATTGCCCGTCGGCGCGCTGGCGCTCACGCTCGGCGGCGTGCTGGTCAGCGGACTGGTGTGGACGTGGCTGGCGACGGTGTCCGCGCTGCGCGGGCAGTTGCTCGACGCGCTGCGGAACCAGTGAGGATTGGCCGCGAAAGGGCGCAAAGGACGCAAAGCGAAAGACGCTTCGTGAACTGAGCCTCCATTTTGCGCGCTTTGCGTTCTTTCGCGGCAAATATCATTTCAATGCGACTGGTCTGGATTTTTGTTGCGCTAGCCTTGGTGCTGGCGGTGCCGTTCCTGCTGTGGCGGGACGTGGGTGTCTTCACGCCGGAGGGCGCGGTGGCGTGGCTACGCGAATACGGCCGTTGGGCGTGGCTCGCGGGCATTGGGTTGCTGGTGGCGGACCTGTTTCTGCCAGTGCCGGGCACGGCCATCATGGCGGCGCTGGGATTCACCTACGGGCCGCTGGTCGGCGGTGGCATCAGCGCGGCGGGGTCGTTTCTCTCGGGTGCGCTGGCTTACGGATTGTGCCGTGCGCTCGGACAACGTGCGGCGGCGCGGCTGGTGAGCGCGGCGGACTTGGCAAAGGGCGAGGCGCTCTTCGTGCGCTGGGGCGCCTGGCTCGTCGTGCTGTCGCGGTGGCTGCCGCTGTTCCCCGAAGTCATCGCGTGCATGGCCGGGCTGACACGGATGCCGGCGACGACATTCTTCCTCGCACTCGCGTGCGGCTCGGTGCCGCTGGGCTTCACCTACGCGGCCATCGGCCATGCGGGCGTGGCGCATCCGACGCTCGCTGTGCTGGTGAGCGCGGGCCTGCCGCCGCTGCTGTGGCTGGTGATTCACCGGACGCTCTTTGCCCGGCAGCAGCCGGGGGCGGAGCCGCCCGCCAAGCCGCGCTAAAATGAAGGCTTTTCAGCCAGCGGCTGGCCAGTAGTCTCCGCCTCCGTCACACATGAAAAAGCTGTTGCTCCTCGCCCTCACTGTTTGGTCCAGCGCCGCTGTAACCGTTGCCGCGGACAAGCCGCGCAAGCTCGTGCTTATCGCCGGCAAGCCCAGCCACCCGCCGCTGATGCATGAGTTCCGCGCCGGGTCGCTGCTGTTGGAGAAGTGCCTCCAGGGCGTGCCGGGCTTCACGATTGAAGTCCACACCAACGGCTGGGTGCGCGACGAGAAGACCTTCGCGGACGCGGACGCCGTGGTCATCTATGCCGACGGCGGTGGCGGCCATCCCGCCGTGCAGGGCAACCACAAGGAAGTCCTGGGCGCGCTCATCAAGCGCGGCGTGGGCTTTGGCGCGATGCACTATGGTGTCGAGGTGGTGCCGGCGCAGGCGGGCGCGGAGTTCAACGAATGGATTGGCGGCCACTACGCGAAGGACATTTCCTGCAACCCAATTTGGGAGCCGGACTACCAAAAGTTCCCCACCCATCCCATCACGCGCGGCGTGCAGCCGTTCAAGACAAAGGACGAGTGGTATTTCAACATGAGCTTCCGCGCGGGCATGCAGGGCATCGTTCCCATCCTCGTGGCCAAGCCGAGCGACGCCGTGCGCGATGGTCCCTACGTGTATCCGAAGGGGCCTTACGCACACATCCAGGCCGCTAAGGGCCGCGATGAAATCATGATGTGGGCGGTCGAGCGGCCCGACGGCGGGCGGGGCTTCGGCTTCACCGGCGGACACTTCCACGTGAACTGGGGCAACGACCAGCAGCGCAAGACCATCCTCAACGCGTTCCTCTGGCTCGCGAAGGCAGAGGTGCCCAAGAACGGCGTTGAATCCAAAGTCACCGAGGCCGAGCTCATGGCCAACCTCGATCCAAAAAACACGCCCAAGCCGCCGGTGGCGAAAAAAGCGGAGCCGAAACCCGCCAAGTGATCGGTCCGGCGAACGTGAAGTTCCTTTCCCAACCCCAGTCGAAATGCACCGTATGAAAAACCAACTCGCCCTGTCCCTTGCCTTCGCTTGCGCGGCCCTGCCGTCGCTGGCCGCCGACGCGCCGAAGGATAAACAAAAGCCCGCACCAAAGCCCGCTGTTGCTGCGGCGGCCGCGGCTCCCGAACGCGATGCCGACAAGGCCCTCGCTGGCCTGGATGTCGGAGCCGGCTTGAAAGCCCAGCTTTTCGCCAGCGAGCCGATGCTCCTGAGCCCCTCGAATGTCGAGGTGGATCACCTAGGCCGCATCTGGGTTTGCGAAGTGGTGAACTATCGCGGCCGCAACGGCACCCGACCCGAAGGCGATCGCATACTGGTTCTCGAAGACACCGATGGCGATGGCAAGGCCGACAAGCAGACGGTCTTCTATCAGGGCCGCGACATTGATTCCGCGCTTGGCATCTGCGTGCTGCCCAGTCTCGATGGCAAGTCCACCAAGGTCATTGTTTCCTGCGCGCCGAACGTCTTCATCTTCACGGACGAGAACGGCGACCTGAAGTCCGACAAGAAGGAGCTGCTCTTCACCAAGGTGGGCAACCCGCAGCATGATCATTCGACCCACGCGTTCATCTTCGGCCCCGACGGCAAGCTCTACTGGAACGTTGGCAACACGGGCAAAGGCGTTTCGGACAAGGACGGCAATCCCATCACCGACCGCGCCGGCAACATCGTCAACGACGGCGGCAAACCCTACCGCCAGGGCATGGCCTTCCGCTGCAATCCGGACGGGTCTGAATTCGAGGTGCTGGGCCACAACTTCCGCAACAACTACGAGGTCACCGTGGATTCCTTCGGCACACTCTGGCAGTCCGACAACGACGACGACGGCAACAAGTCCGTCCGCATCAACTACGTCATGGAGTTCGGCAACTACGGCTACGTGGATGAACTGACTGGCGCGGGCTGGAACACGGCTTGGAAGAAAGCCAACGAGAAGACCAAAATCTCCGACGACGAGAAGCCCCGCTACCACTGGCACCTCGACGACCCCGGCGTGGTGCCCACGCTGCTGGTCACCGGTGCGGGCTCGCCCACGGGCATCACCGTTTATGAGGGCGACCTGTTGCCAGCACCCTTCCGTGGCCAGGTGGTCCACTGCGACGCCGGTCCGAACGTGGTGCGCGCCTACCCGGTGAAGACCGCCGGTGCGGGCTACACGGCGACCATCGCTCCCGTGCTCACCGGCGCGCGCGACAAGTGGTTCCGCCCGGCGGATGTCTGCGTCGCCCCGGACGGCTCGCTGATTGTCGCCGACTGGTATGACCCCGGCGTCGGCGGCCACGCGATGGGCGACCTCACCCGCGGGCGCATTTTCCGCGTAACCGTGCCCGGAGCGGAGAAATACACCGCGCCGAAGCTCAACGTCAGCACGCCCGCCGGAGCCATTGCCGCGCTGAAAAGCCCGAACCTGACGGCACGTTACCTCGGTTACACCGCGCTCAAAGCCGCTGGCGCGAAGGCTGAGGCCGAACTCACGACGCTCTTCAAGAGCGACAACGCGCGGCATCGCGCCCGCGCCCTCTGGCTGCTCGCGCAACTGCCCAACGGCAAGACCCACCTGGCGGCTGCCCTGAAGGACAAGGATGCCGACATCCGCATCACCGCCCTGCGGGCCGCCCGCCGTTACAATCTCGACGCCCACGCCGCCGTCACCCAGCTCGCCAGCGACAGCACCGCCGCCGTCCGCCGCGAGTGCGCCATCGCCCTGCGCCACAGCAAGGCCAGCGATGCGCCCGCGCTCTGGACGAAGCTCGCGCAGGCCCACGACGGCCAGGACCGCTGGTATCTCGAAGCGCTCGGCATCGCCGCCGACCGCAACGAAGCCGCCTTCTTCGCCGCTTGGCAGGCCGCCGCCGGGGCGAACTGGAGCACGCCGACTGGCCGCGACATCGTCTGGCGCTCCCGGACTCCCGCCGCCTCACCGTTGCTGGCCAAGCTCATCATGGATGCCAAGACCACCGGCCCCGACAAGGCCCGCTTCCTCCGCGCGCTGGACTTCATTCCCAAGTGCAAGGAGAAGGACGACGCCCTCGCGGCCATCGCCCTGGGCGCGCTGTAAGCGGGGCCCTCCGGGCCCTTAGCCCTTCGTCGCCGCCGACGCGGCGGGCTATGCCCGCTGGCAGCAGCAACCTGATTGGCACTCGCGGAACTTCTCCCGCGCCGCAGTGTTTGCTACCATCGCCGGCAGATGCCTGCCGACCTCGACCCCGATGCCGCGCTCATGCGCCGTGTGCAGCGTGGCGATCGCGCGGCGTTCGAGGAGCTGGTCGCCCGCTGGCAGCAGCCGGTGCTGAACTTTGTCTTTCGCACCCTGCCCGACGCCACGGAGGCGGAGGACCTTGCGCAAGGCGTCTTCGTCCAGGTGTGGAAGTCCGCCGTCCGCTATGAGCCGAGCGCGAAGTTCTCCACATGGCTGTTCACCATCGCCCGCAATCTCTGCCTGAACGAATTCCGCCGCCGCACCCGGCACCCGGCCGATTCCTTGGATGCTCCCGCTCACGCCGGCACTGACGAACCGCGCGGCCACAGCGTCGAAGATCGGCAGATAACCGTCGCGCCCGACGCCCTGCTCCGGAGCGAACTGGAGGCCAAAGTGGCGGAAGCCGTGGCCGCCCTGCCGGAGAACC
>CAIPBN010000013.1 GCA_903863315.1 uncultured Verrucomicrobiota bacterium
CGATCTTCTGGCTGAAGGTTCGGGCCGGTTGGTCCGAGTACGCACCGAAGCGAGTGGAGGAGCCGCTGGGCAAGAAGGAGTCTGCCGAACGTGACGCGCTGACGGCGGGCGACGGCACCGAGTGGGGCCGTGTGATTCGGCATGGAATAAGGACCCCGTTTTCGGGGTAATCGGCATCCAAACGGGACCCCGGGAGCTGAGGGTCCACAGTGGCTTCCAAGATTATGGGAGCCGAGATTGGGATGTTGATTGTGGAAACGATCAGGAAGATCCGCCTGGCATTTTTTGCCCAGGGCAAGCCGATCAAGATGATCTGCCGGGAGTTGAGATTGTCACGGAAGGTCGTGCGGAAAGTAGTCCGCTCGAAGGCAACGGAGTTCCACTACGAGCGAGAGGCGCAACCGCTTCCGAAGATTGGTCCGTGGATTGATCAGCTCGATGAACTGCTGTTGGCGAACGAAGCGAAGGCGGCGCGCGAACGCCTGACGCTGATCCGACTATTCGAGGAGTTGCGGGCGCGCGGATACGCCGGCGGCTACGATGCCGTGCGGCGCTACGCCCGACGGTGGAGCAAGAAGCGCGGCGTGTCGATCTCGGCGGCCTACGTGCCATTGAGCTTTGCGCCAGGTGAAGCCTACCAGTTCGATTGGAGCCACGAGGTCGTCGTGCTGAACGGCGTGACGGTCGTCGTAAAGGCCGCCCATGTCCGGCTCTGTCACAGTCGCATGATGTTCGTGCGCGCCTATCCGCGCGAGACGCAGGAGATGGTATTCGATGCCCACGATCGGGCCTTCGCCTTGTTCAAAGGAGCCTGCCAGCGCGGCATCTACGACAACATGAAGACCGCGGTGAAGACAATCCTCGTTGGCAAGGCGCGCGTCTACAATCGGCGTTTCCTGCAGATGTGCAGCCATTACCTGGTCGACCCGGTCGCTTGCACCCCGGCTTCGGGCTGGGAAAAAGGCCAGGTCGAGAACCAGGTCGGGCTGGTGCGCGAGCGGTTCTTCACGCCGCGGCTGCCGTTCAAGAACCTTGACGAGCTGAACGCCTGGCTGGTCGACAAAAGCATCGCCTACGCCAAGACGCATCGCCATCCGGAGTTGACCGACCAGACGATCTGGGAGGTGTTCGAAGCGGAGCGACCGAAGCTCGTTCCCTATGCCGGCCGGTTCGACGGCTTCCATGAGGTGCCGGCATCGGTCTCCAAAACCTGCCTGGTGCGCTTCGACAACAACAAATACTCCGTCGCCGCCAGCGCCGTTGGACGTCCCGTCGAGGTCCATGCCTATGCCGACCGCATCGTGATCCGTCAGGATGGGCAGATCGTCGCCGAGCATCTTCGCTCGTTCGGTCGCGGCGCCACCCTCTACAATCCTTGGCATTACGTGCCCGTGCTCGCCCGCAAGCCCGGCGCTCTACGCAACGGCGCTCCCTTCAAGGACTGGGTGCTGCCGGCCGCCATGGAGCGCGTGCGGCGCAAGCTCGCCAGCGTCGCCGACGGCAATCGACAGATGGTCGATATCCTCGCCGTGGTGCTGACCGACGGGCTGGCGGCGGTCGAAGCCGCCTGCGCCGAGGCACTCACCCACGGCGTCCACTCCGCCGATGTCGTTCTCAACATCCTGGCCCGTCAGCGCGATCCCACCCCGCCGGCCACCATCCTCACACCCGCCGCCCTGACCCTGCGCCATGCGCCGCTCGCCGATTGTGCCCGTTACGACAACCTCAGGAGAACCGTCTGATGGAACGCACTCAACTCTTCGACCTCATGGCCGAGCTCAAGCTCTATGGCATGAAGGCCGCCTTCGATGAGATCATTGCCACCGCTGTCAAACGCCAGCACGAGCCCCAGCGCATCATCGGCGATCTGCTCAAAGCCGAGATCGGCGAGAAGCAGGCGCGCTCGATCAAGTACCAGCTCACCATCGCCAAGCTGCCGCTCGCCAAGGACCTCGATGACTTCCAGTTCGAGGGTACGCCGATTAACCAGACGCTCGTCAACGACCTTGCCGGCGGTGGCTTCATCGCCCAGCAGCGCAATGTCGTGCTGATCGGCGGCACCGGCACTGGCAAGACCCATCTTGCCATCGCCATTGCCAGAAGCTGCATCCGCTCCGGGGCACGAAGCCGCTTCTACAATGTGGTTGATCTTGTAAACCGCCTCGAGGCTGAAACCCGCAACGGACGACAGGGCCGTCTCGCCGATCAAATGACACGCCTGGACTTCATCGTTCTCGATGAGCTCGGATATCTGCCGTTCGCCCAATCCGGCGGCCAGCTCCTCTTCCACCTTGTCAGCCGACTCTATGAGCGTACCTCGATCATCGTCACTACAAACCTCGCCTTCGGCGAGTGGCCGACCGTCTTCGGCGATGCCAAAATGACGACCGCGCTGCTCGACCGCCTGACCCATCACTGCGACATCGTCGAGACCGGCAACGACAGCTGGCGCTTCAAGAGCCGCGCCTGAGGCAGGCGAGGTTGGCGTCCGAGAACTGCCAAAGCACCGGTCTTGTGCTTGGTCACGCCAATGAAGTCCGGGGATATGTGGACGATCCGCTTCGCGGAGCGGCTGCGCTTCCCCCGCGTTCCCTGCCTCGGTTGGTTTGCGGCTGGGCAACGCTGGGAAATGCTCGCCTTCGCCTACATACCCACCGACCCTGCCGCCGACCTGATTGTTAGCCTGCCAAAAAGCTCCGAAGGCGGGTGCGCTGACGTCAAAACCCGACCCTCAGGAGGGTCCCTTTTGGACGCCGATCCGGGGTCCCTTTTGAATGCCGATTGACACCAGTTCTCGAAGAAGCGCCGCGCCCAGCCCTCGCGCTCGTAGTCCCAGAGCTGGCCGAAGGCTTCCTTCAGAACGTAAGCCGTGTTCAGCCGCTTGTTCGCTGCCAGCAGCAGCTTGAGTGACCGCTTGCCCTCCAGGCTGAGGTTCTCGTGGCGCGACAGCAGCGTGTATTTCTGGCCCTTGATGAAGCGCCGGTCCTTGCCGCCGAGCCGCGCGTATTCGGCCTTGCGCACCTTGTCGAGCGCTTCGCCGAGATGGCGCATGATGTGGAACTTGTCGAACAGGATCGCTGCTTGCGGCGCCTTCTGTCTGGCCACGTTGCGGA
>CAIPBN010000014.1 GCA_903863315.1 uncultured Verrucomicrobiota bacterium
CGCAAGCTCCTCCCATGAACGCCGCTCGCTACTTCATCCGCCGCGAGGACGACGAACCGCCCCGCACCCCGGCACAGAGAGCCCCTTTCGACGCTTCGACGCCAAGTGCCTCAAGTGCGGCTCCTACGACCTCCGGCTGACTGGGGCCTTCGATGAAACTGCGGGTGAGGTGCGACTCGTGGTCTCCTGCTCGCGCTGCCGGCAGACAGAGTCTATTGAACTGCGTTGAAACGTCGGCCGCGCGCAACTCCGCTGGCGCGCTCCGGCCGCATTCCTTTGGGGAAACCGCCGCGAATCAGCCGTTTGTGATTGCCGGTAAAACACTTTGAAATAGGCTCGCCGCACGCCATGCACTGGACCGCCCCATCAGAAAAAGACACCGACAACGCCGCACTCGAAAAGCGTCTCTGGGATGCCGCTGACCAGTTCCGCGCCAACTCCGGCCTCAAGTCCCAGGAATATTCCGCGCCCGTCCTCGGGCTTATCTTCCTCCGCTTTGCCGAAGTCCGCTTCGCCGCCCAGCGCGCCAAGCTGGAGAAAGCCAGTGCCTCCGCCCGTCGTGGCTCGCGCGTGGACGAACCCGCCGCCTATCACGCCGAGGGCATCCTCTATCTGCCCGCCGAGGCGCGGTTCGATTACCTGCTCCACCGCCCTGAAGCCGAGAACATCGGCGCGAAGGTCAATGCCGCCATGCGCGACATCGAGAAGCACAACCCGCAACTCGCCGGCGTCCTGCCCAAGACCTACAACCTCTTTACCAGCACCCTCCTCAAAGAACTGCTCAAGAAAGTCTCCGAGATTCCCGCCTCGCTGGACTACGACGCCTTCGGGCGCATCTACGAATACTTCCTCGGCGAGTTCGCCATGAGCGAGGGCCAGGGCGGCGGCGAATTTTACACCCCCAGCAGCATCGTCCGCCTCCTCACCGAAGTCATCGAACCCTATCACGGGCGCATCCTCGACCCCGCGTGCGGTTCGGGCGGCATGTTCGTCTCCTCGGCGCGCTTCGTCTCCGAGCATAAGAAGAATCCCGCCGCCGAACTCTCCATCCACGGCGTCGAGAAAACCGACGAAACCGGCCGCCTCTGCCGCCTGAACCTCGCCGTCCACGGTCTCGAAGGCGAAATCAAACACGGCGGCAACATCAACAGCTACTACGACGACCCGCACGACGCCACGGGCCGCTTCGACTTCGTCCTCGCCAACCCGCCGTTCAACGTCAACGCCGTGGACAAGGAGCGGTTGAAAGACATGGTCGGACCGGGACGCCGCTTCCCCTTTGGCCTGCCGCGCACCGACAACGCGAATTACCTCTGGATTCAACTCTTCCACTCCGCGCTCAATGAAAAGGGCCGCGCCGGCTTCGTGATGGCCAACTCCGCCTCCGACGCCCGCTCCTCCGAACAGGAACTCCGCCGCCAGCTCATCGAAAGCCGCGCCGTGGACGTGATGGTCGCCGTCGGCCCGAACCTCTTCTACACCGTCACGCTCCCCTGCACCCTCTGGTTCTTCGACAAATCCAAAACGGTGGGGCGAGCGTCCCCGCGAGCCGACCAAGTCTTGTTTGTAGATGCCCGCCACATCTACCGGCAGGTGGACCGCGCGCACCGCGAATGGACGCCCGCGCAGATTGGCTTCCTCGCCAACCTCGTCCGCCTCTATCGTGGCGAAGCCCTCGACTTCACCCTCGGCGGCGACGAAGCCCGCGCCAAGCTCGAAGAAATCTTCGGCAAGAAACCGAAATTCGCGGACGTGCCCGGCCTGTGCCGCGCCGCCACGCTCAAGGAAATCGAAGCGCAAGGCTGGTCGCTCAACCCCGGCCGCTACGTGGGCGTGGCCGCCGGCGAAGCCGTGAGCGACGAGGACTTCAAGGAACAACTCGAAACGCTGAACGAGGAACTCGAAACCCTCAACGCCCAGGCGCGCGACCTCGAACAAACCATCGCCGGCAACGTGGCGGAGATTCTGGAGGCGTGACGATGAGCAGTGAATGGCGAACTGCAAAACTCGTTGATGTCGCTGCCAAGAAACGCTGGGCGTTAAACGGTGGGCCATTCGGCTCGAAGCTTTCAAGGAAGCACTACAGCGAATCAGGCGTGCCGGTGATACGCGGAACGAATTTGTCCGCCGACACCAAGTTTTCTTTCGATGACTTCGTTTACGTCTCGGAACAGAAGGCGGATGAGTTGCGGGCGAACAACGCGCATCCCGGTGATTTGATTTTCACGCAACGAGGAACAATCGGTCAGGTCGGCCTGATTCCGTTTGAATCCCCGATTCCTCGATTTGTGATTTCGCAGAGCCAGATGAAGCTCACAGTTGACCCCGAGCAGGCCGACGCTCTGTTCCTCTACTACTTTTTCACCGCTGCTGACACGGTTCAGAAGATTCAGAATCTCGCCTTCGCGGCAGGCGTCCCGCACATCAACCTGGATATTCTTCGGAAGTTCGAGACTCCAGTTCCCCCGCTGCCGGTGCAACGGCGGATAGCGGGCATCCTGTCGGCCTACGACGAGCTGATGGAGAACAGTCAGCGGCGCATCCGGCTCTTGGAGGCGATGGCCCGCGCCCTCTACCGCGAGTGGTTCGTCCACTTCCGCTTCCCCGGCCACGAAAAGCACCTGCGCGTCGCCTCCCCCCTCGGCGACATCCCCCAAGGCTGGGAGGTGAAGTGCGTGCCCGAATGCGTGGACATCAGCCCGCGAGTCGCAGTCCCGCGCGATGGCGAAAAACCGTTTGTGCCGATGGGCTGCCTCTCCAACGACTCGATGCTCATCACCGACATCGAATCCCGCGCTGGCAACAGCGGCGCGAAATTCCAGAACGGCGACACGCTCTTCGCCCGCATCACGCCTTGCCTGGAAAACGGCAAGACCGGCTTCGTCCAATTCCTTCCCGACTCGCAAGCCGTTGGGTTCGGCTCAACTGAGTTCATCGTCCTGCGTTCCCGCACGCTTACGCCGGAGTTCGTCTATCTGCTCGCCCGCAGCGACGAGTTTCGCGGCGTCGCCATCAAAAGCATGTCCGGCGCGACCGGACGCCAGCGGGTGCAGGAGCAGTGCTTCGACGATTTCCAAATTGTCCAGCCACCGCGCGCCTTGCTCGACCAATTCTCTGCCATCGTCGCGCCGAGCTTCCGCCTCATCTACAAGCTGCATCGCCAAATCCAAAACCTCCGCCGGACGCGCGACCTGCTGCTGCCGCGTCTGCTGTCGGGGCAGGTGGAACTCAAGGAGAACTGAGCCATGAACCCGCCTCCGCAAAAGCCGCAGCCAATCAACCCGGAGGCTATCAGTGCCAAAATTGTCGAAGGGCAACAGGAGCTTGTGCGGAAAACCGATGCGCTCGTCGCAGCCGTAGATGCCGAATACGCATTCCAGGCGCTTGTGACTTCCCACCTCTTTAGGATTGGCAAAGGCTACACTGAGGCTGAGCACGGTCCGATTCCTGCGCTTGTCGAACTTGCAGCCTTTCACCTCTATCCTCGTTTTGGGCAGGGTGGCCCACGCGACCCCGGCCAGATTCAAGCGATTATCGACGCGCTCACCGAACAGAATCAGTTCCGTGGTTTGGCGACCGCGTTCAGCGTGGACCGCAAAGACCCAGAGCTTGCGTCGCTCCAGGTTCATCTTCGCCTCTATGCAGAATCCGTTCGTGGCAGCTCGTATCCTCCACAAACCCGCCGCCGGATTGAACAAATCCAAGGTCCGTTCGACGGATGGTTTCGCGCCAAGGCTGGAATCGGTCCTATCCGCGCCCTCGAAATCCTCGACGCCTTTGAGACAGCCGGGAACGACAATTTCAAAACCCACAGGGAGAGATTCCAAAGCATCCAGACAAGGATGGAGGCCCTTGCCAAGCGGCTTGGCAAGAAATCACAGGACGCTGGAGTGGCCGAGCAAACCGAGCTTGAGGGCAAG
>CAIPBN010000015.1 GCA_903863315.1 uncultured Verrucomicrobiota bacterium
CCGTTTTTGAAACAGCACTGCTACTCCTGCCACGATGCGAAGAAGGCGAAGGCGGGCTTTCGCGTTGATGAGCTGGGCACGGATTTCCTCAGCGGCAAGACGGCGGACTCCTGGCACGAGGTCATCAATCAAATCAACAGCGGCGAGATGCCGCCGAAGAAGGAGCCGAGGCCGGATGCGAAGGCGGCCTTTGCCGTGGTGGAATGGGTGGGCGCGAATCTAAAGAACGCGGAGCGCCAGGCACGCATGGCCGGCGGGCGCATCCTGATGCGGCGGCTGAACCGGCAGGAGTATGCGAACACGGTGGGCGACCTGTTCCGGCTCGACCCGAACTTTGTCGAGAAGCTGAAACGCGAACTGCCTGCCGACGGGAAAGCGGAGGGCTTCGACCGCATCGGCAGCGCGTTGTTTTTCGACCAGACGCAGATGCTCGGTTATCTCGACTGGGCCGGGCAAATTGCCCGCGAGGCGGTGCAGAGCGCGCCGCCGAAGGCTGAGACCTATGTCTATGAGGCGGAGAAGCACCTCAACAGAAACGAAGGCCCTACCACGGAAGTGGCGCAGGCAAATGCGCATCAGATTTCCCTTGGCCCCACGTTCTACGACAAGAAAGCCACTGGCATCGAGATGTGGGGCGGCCACGGCGGCAAACCCGATGAAGATAAGACGTGGGCGATGGTGCCACATGGACCGCGCCCGGACCTGACGAAGCTGGTCACGCAGGACGGCTACTATCGCGTGCGCGTTCATGCCGGGGCCTCGCCCGGTGCGCGGGGCACTCCGGTGGTGATGCGCCTCACCTACGCCACCGGCACGCCGCTGGAGAGCATCCATGACGTCACCATCCAGGGAACGCTGGAGAAACCTGGCGTGGCGGAGACGGTGCTTTTCCTGCGGGCCGGGCAGCCGGACCAGAAGAAGCCCTTGGTGCCGACTTGGAACGGCATCAACAATCTGCGCGTCAACAATCCAGAGTGGGGCAAGGTCCATCTGCGATGGCTGGTGGTGCAGGGCAAAATTTCAAAAGCTGTGGCCGCGCGTGACGATGCCGAAGCCACACGACTCAGGGCCGAGCGCGAGCAGGTGCTCAAGGACTTGAATGCCTTCACCGGGCCGCGCTGGATTCCGCATCCCACGCACAACGCGGCCACCGCGCCGCGCCTCTTTCTCGACAAAATCGAGGTGGAAGGCCCGCTGCCAAAAGAATGGCCGCCGGCGAGCCACACCGCGCTCGGACTCGATGACAAAACGCCGCAGGATGAAAGCGGACTGCGCACGGTGTTCGCGCGGCTGCTGCCGCGAGCCTATCGTCGGCCAGTCGAACCAGCGGAGGTCGATAAGCTTGTGCGCATCGCCGCCGGTGCGATGCAGCGCGAGAAGATTCCCTTTCCCGATGCGCTCCGACTTGGCCTGCAAACGATGCTTTGCTCGCCTGGCTTTGTTTTCATCCAGGAGCCGCAACCGCGTGCCGCTGCCGCCACCAAGGGCACGCGTCCACTGAACGACTTCGAACTCGCGAGCCGACTCTCCTATTTCCTCTGGAGCAGCCTGCCGGACGACGCCCTGCTCTCGCTCGCGGCCAAAGGCGCCCTGAAACAGCCCGCCTCTCTCAGCGCCCAGGTCACGCGCATGTTGGCGGATGCGAAGAGCCGGCGTTTCGTCGAGAACTTCGCCGGTCAGTGGCTCGATGTGGAGCAGTTCGGCAGCGTGGAGCCAGCGAAGGAATACAAAAGCTATGACAACGCTCTCAGGACCGCGAGCCGCGAGGAGCCGCTGGCGTTTTTCCAGCA
>CAIPBN010000016.1 GCA_903863315.1 uncultured Verrucomicrobiota bacterium
CGGGCATCCAAGTCTATCTCGGCGACCAATGGCCGGCGGAGCATTACGGCACCATTTTCTGCGGCAATCTCCACGACAACGCGGTGCATCAGGACACGCTCACGCCCAATGGCAGCACGTTCAAAAGCTCCGCGAAGCAGGACTTCATCCGCGCGAACGACGGCTGGTTCATGCCCGTGAGCCAGCAGGTCGGCCCCGACGGCGCGCTGTGGGTGATGGACTGGTATGACAAATACCCGTGCTACCAAAACGCCCGCGCCGACCCCGAAGGCGTGGACCGTGAGCACGGCCGCATCTGGCGCGTGGTCCACACCGGCGACGAGAAAGGAAAGAAGGTTCCGTCACGCCCAGAGGTGAACATGGACTTCGGCAAGCTCACCTCTGCCCAACTCGTCGAGCGCCTCGCGCACGCGAACATCTGGCAGCGCAAGATGGCCCAGCGCGTCCTCAACGACCGCCGCGACGACAAGGTGATGGGCTTGCTGCAAAACCAATTCGCGGGCGGCAAGTCGCTCGAATCCCGCCTCGCGTCGCTCTGGACGCTGCACAGCTCCGGCTATCTCGCAGACGACCAACTCCCCAAAGCCGCCGCTGACAAGGAACCCACCATCCGCGCTTGGGCCGCGCGGCTCATCGGCGAGCAGCAGCTTGGCAACGCGAAAGACCTCGCGCTCCTCCGCCAGCTCGCCACCGACAGCGAACCCACCGTGCGCGTCGCCGTCGCCACCGCTTGCCGCCAGCTCACCTCCGGCTCGCTCACGGTGAACACCAAGCCGCAACGTGAACCGGACGCGAAGGAAATCAGCGACATCCTTGCCGCACTCGTCACCGCCACGCCGACCGCCACGGACCTCCTGCTGAACCACCTCGTCTGGATGACCGCCGAGCCGCTCACCGCGCGCGACCCGAAGTTCGCCTTTACCCTGCTGAACAAGGTTCGCACCGCGCCGCTGGCCGGAACGCTGGCTTACAAAACCATGCGCCGCGTGTGCGACCTGCAAAACCCCGCGCAACTCGACCTCGCGCTCGACTTCCTCGGGGCGTTGCCCGCGACCGATGCGCTCTTGCCCTTCGCGCTCAACGGCCTCGTGGACGGCCAGAAGGGTAAGGCGCTCAAGCCCGCCAAGCCTACGGAGGCCGTGCTAAAGCCGCTGCTCGCCAGCACCCGCGAGGACGTCGCGCGCTTCGCCCGCCAGCTCGGCGCGCTCTGGGGCGACGCCGGTGCCATGCAGGCCAGCCTCGCGCTCGTGAACGACACAAAGGCCCCGCTCGACGAACGCCTCAAGGCCGCGCAGACCGCCCGCCAGCTCAAGAACGACGCCGCCCGCGACGCGCTGCTCAAGGCCATCACGCCCGGCAATCCCGAGCCGCTTGTGCTCGAAGCCATCGCCGGTCTCGGCCAGCTCGGCGGGCAGTCGTCGGAAGCGCTGTTCGCGCAGTGGAAGGGTTTTTCTCCTGCCGCCCGCCGTGCTGCCGCCGAGACCTTGGCCTCCCGCAACAACTGGGCTTCGCAGCTTCTCAGCGAGATTGAGCAGAAGCGCATTCTCGCCAGCGACATCCCCGCCGCCACCATCCGCACGCTCACCCGCAGCGAGGCGGACTACGGGATGCTCGCCAAGCGCGCGACCGCCATCTTCGGCCGGGTGCGGGACGCAAGCGCGGACAAATTGCAAATCATCGCCGCGAAGAAACGGATGATTCTCAGCGCGCAAGGCCAGCCGGATTTGAAGGCCGGCCATGAGCTGGCGAAGAAGACCTGCTTCACCTGTCACAAGCTCCACGGCGAGGGCGCGGACATCGGGCCCGACCTCACGGGCGTGGGCCGCAGCAGTCTGGATGCGTTGCTGGCCAACATCATTGACCCGAATCAAATCATCGGCGCGGGCTACGAGATGGTGGAAATCACGACCAAGGACGACCGCAGCGTGAGCGGCCGGATGGTCGAGAACACCGACACGCGCGTGCGCCTCCTGAGCGCCGGGCCGAAGGAGGACGTGGTGGCCAAGAGCGACATCGCCAAGCTGCGCGTGAGCGAGTTGAGTGTGATGCCCGAGGGCCTGGAAAACCTGCCTGACGCCGACTTCCGCAACCTCATCGCCTACCTCCTGAACCCGCCCGGCGACAAAGCGCCGTTCAGTTGGAAGAATGACGCCGGCCACGGAGCCGAGCCGCCGAAGCCGGCTGGGAAGAAAGCCGCCGCGATTGACCACGAGTCGGTCGCGCTGTGGAACCCCGAGTGGCGCGTCATCGCCCCGGACTTCGAGGGCACGCCCGCGAAGCTGGTCGAGTTCGCCGGGAAGCAAAACGTCCTGCTTACACATCCCTTCGATCGCGAGAAACCCGCCGCCCTCGAACGCGAACTGACCGTCCCCGCCAGCCAGAAGACCACGCTGAAGCTCCTCGTCGCCGCGCACGAGAAAGGCGACTGGGAACTCCGTGTCCTCGCCAACGGCAAGCGGCTCCACCAGCAGATCATTGCCCGCAAGGGGCCCGAAGCGTGGCACCCCGTGACCGTGGACCTAACCCCGCTCGCCGGGCAGAAAGTGACGCTGCGGCTGGAGAACGCGGCGACCGGTTGGAGCTTCGAGTTCGCCCACTGGGCGGGGATTGAAGTGAAGTCCGAGCGAGTGAATGCGGCGCGATGAGGTCGTTGCAATCGGAGCAAGCTAAAGCATTATGAAGCCATGAACTGCGACGGCACCGAAACGACGTGAAGCTCGCGCTCTGTTTCGTGGCATTGACGTTGTCTTGGGGTATCGTCGGTCTGCCATGGCTTTTTCAGCCAGCCGTCACAAATTTTAGCGGTATTGGTTCAGACACAGATGTCGAGCGGATCCATGCCCGCTTCCCAAACTTTCTCGTTGATCCCGCAACCTTGGAGAACACCGGCGAGGACGTCTGGTCGGCTTGGTTTATAGCCGAAGTCTATACGCGACTTGCCATCGTGGCCGGGAGTTGGATTTTGGTGGCTGCCATGCTCTGGCTCTTGGACTGGCACAGCAGAAAGACAGAGGTTCGTAGAATCACGAACTGGACGCCGCGCTAGCGTTTGGAGCTAGGAGTTCGGATATTGGGCTGCGCTCGAAGTGAAGTTCGAGCGTGTGACAGCGGCACGATGAGAGCGTGTCCGAAAGCTTGTGTGCGAGTCCCAACTGAGCGAGAAGAGCACATGAACAAGCAGCAGCGGCAGCAAAGAGTCGAGCCGGCCGCCCCCGCAGCCGAAGCTTTGAAAGAGGAGCGGGGCACGCCGACCTTTCCCGGTTTGGATTGCACACGGTAAAGCGCCAAGGGCTGGCGCAGTCCAAGCCCTCCCGGACTTAGGAAGACGCTCTACTTCGTCACCGCCTTCTCAGAGCCTGTCTGAAAATGGGGAGGGGTCCTGTTTTCGTGGGCAAGGCCAGATGGCAAGGCGGGACGAAGGAGGATACCCGCAGCGCAGGACCCCTCCCCATTTTCAGACAAGCTCTCAGCGTGAAGTCCATCGGCTGCCTTGTAGTCGAAAGGCCCGTGCTTCCTTTCCATCCCGTGAGTCCGTCAACGCGGTCCGCCTTGACCCGCCGCACCTTCCTCCGTGCTGCCGGCGTCTCGCTTGCGTTGCCGGTGCTGGAGACGCTCCAGCCGCGCGCCTTTGCTGCCGGCAAGTCTGCCCCGATTCGCCGGATGCTCTTCCTCTGCACGCCGCTCGGGGTGCATCCCGCGAACTTCTTTCCCACTGAGGCAGGCCGTGACTACGCCCCCTCGCCGTATCTGGAGGTGCTCAAGGATTTCCGCAACGACTTCACCGTGATGTCCGGCCTGGCGCATCCCGAGGTCGGGTCCAGCCACGATTCCATCTACAGCTTTCTCACCGGCGCGCCGCA
>CAIPBN010000017.1 GCA_903863315.1 uncultured Verrucomicrobiota bacterium
ATGAACGATGAAGGATGAACGAGGGCGAGGCGGCGGGCGGGAGAAATGCCGAATTTAGAATGGCGAACGGGGCACTCATGTCGGCGGCTTAGGATTCTTCGGTTCCGACAGCTTCTTGATCATCTGGTCGAAGTCCGACTCGAACAGGCGGATCACGTTGTCGCCCCTGGCTGGCAGTTCCCGCTCCGGTCCCGTGGAGCCACGACCTGGCATTTGGCCCTTGGGCCACAGAGGGACGATCGCGGCGGCGGGTGAGGCGGCGGGTTCCCCGGCCCGGGCTGGCGCCCCTGCGGCGAGGCAGAGGGCCGCAGCGGTGATGGCGACCAGTGGGTTCGCTTTCATGTGGCTGCTTGGGATTGGCTTTTTGGTCGCTCCGCTCAGAACGGGCTGAAGGGCGCGGTTACTTCCGGTTCAACTTCTCCTGCTCCAGTGATTTCTTGATGGCGTCGTTGAAGTTCTTTTGGAAATCCTCCGGGCGGAGCGCGGTGCCGCTGGTGGCTTGCGGCGAATACTCGCCGCCTTCCCAGCGCAGGTGGCGGATTTCGCGCGGGCCCTGCCAAGCTTTACCGTCCGCTTTCACCTTCTGGCCGTCTTTTACCGTCGTGCCGCTGGGCGAGATGCTGAACTCGGTGACGGTCTGCCAGTTGGCGAGCGGGGCCGTGACCTTGGGATCCGTGGCGGCGAGCTCGCTGAGTTTCACGGAGACGGTCTGCCAGTCCTGGGAGGCGTTCAGCTTTTTGACGACCGTGTAGTCCACTGTCGGCTTGCCGGGAAGCATGGCCCCCCAGGCGTTGCAGTTGAAGGTCAGCACGAGCTGGTTGTCGCTCTCGCTCTTGACTTCGAAGTGCAGCGTGGCGCCGTCGGGGCCGCGCCACTTCGGATCCTTCAGCTTCCGGGTGGTGGCGGTCCACAAGGGCGGATGGCCCCAGTTCAGGCGATACCAATCCTGCCAGCCACGCGCGCCGTCGTCGATGGAGCGATCCGGTTTGTCCGTGGGCTTGACCCCGGCCGCCTGCAACCGTGCTGGAGCAGCCGAGAGCACGCGAGAGCTGATGGCAAAGGTGGTGCTGTTCCCGCGCCCGGCTGCTTGCGGCCCGGTGCGATAGGCGGCGGGAGTTTCATAGACCACATTGGCGAAGGCAAAGATCGGCTGCGCCAGCGTCATCACCGGGCAGGCCGCGTGCCATTGCTTGCTGCTCTTCACCGCCTTCGCATCACGCCAGAAGCGCGTCAGCGCGTGCGGGTCGAGCGAGTAGTAGATGTCCACGCGTTGCACCGGCTGCGAATCATCGGGGGTCACGGTGATGCGCGGCAGGCCGTCGCTTGTTTTCAGCTCCAGCGTGATTTGTGGCGTCCGCGGCATTTGGAAAGCCGCACCCTTCAGGTGCTGCTCAAACCAAAGATATTCGGTGATGGCGTGCTCGTCGGTGTGGTGGTGATTCAGGTGCGGGGAGATGCTGAAACGCACGCGGTCATCGGGCAGGCTGCGCCAGTTCCAGGCCATGTTGTCGATGTGCGCGTGGAAGTCGTTGGTGGGCGAAAGCCAGAGCACCGGACAGGTGATGAGCGGGAGGTAAGCGTTGTCGGAAACGCAGGCCAGCTCCATGGCCGTGCGCTTGGTTCTGCTGCCGCCGGGCACCACGGCTTCACTTTCCACCAGGTCCCCCGAGCCGCCGCACGATGGCACCGCTGCTTTGATGCGCTGGTCAATGCCCGCGAGGTTGGTCGTCAGCTTGCCACCCATGGAATGCCCGCGCGCACCGATGCGGGTCGCGTCCACCTCCGGTTGCTGCTCGAGAAAAGTGATGGCGCGGCGCGCGGCCATCAGGACCAGAAACCAATTGCTGTTCCGGGGCGACTCCACCGCGTCGAGCGTGAACTCATCCGGCGAGAGCGCGCCGGCGAAATGGTTCGCCTGGTTGCGCTGCGGCGGGTGGGTGGCGTCCAGTTTGCCCCAGTCGGTCTGCGGCCCGCCCCAGGTCTCCTGGCCAAGACTCATCTTGTTGCCGCCCCAATTGATCGAGATGCCCGCATAGCCGCGCTTGGCGTAGGTCACCACGCTGTTGAGCGATGCCGACTGCCCGCCGCCGTGCATTTCCAGGATGGCGGGCAGTTTCATCCCCCCTTTGGGAAAGGCGTAGAAGCCCGCGACCCGCGATGGCGCTCCTTTGAAAACCCCGACTTGGTAACGGACAATCCGGCAGACCACGCCATCTTGCTCCCACTCCCTGAGCACTTCGACGTCGAGTTGGGTGGTTTTGTCGAGGACCGCATAGCCGTCCCAGAGTTGATTCAGAGTCTGCGGGATGCCCGGCGTCTGGGCGGAGGATTCCAGCCAGGGGAGCACCGTGGTAAGTCCAGTGGCGCAGAGAAAATGCCGGCGGGGGATGCGGTGCTTCATAATTTGCTGATGACCTGCGGTGCTCCGTGGAACGGCGTGAGTTTTGCCAGACGAGGTCGTGGGAGCAAGGGGTTTTGAAGAAGTTGAGAGTTGAAGGGGCGGTGCAGGGCGGGATGGTGGAGGGGGGCAAGTTCGACACCGCCCCTCAATCTCTCGCCTGGACCTGTGCCGGCGGTTTGCAACCGCCGTTTGGGGGGAGCAGCAGTTCGTGGTGGTTCCAAGCCATTCACCCGCAACGCGGCGACTGCAAATCGCCGGCACGGGTTCAGTGGCTCAAATTGCGGGACTTGGCGGACCGTGGATTCACTCCGCGTTCGGGGCGGAGAGGGAAGAACAGGCGAATCGGCCGGCGGCGATTTCCTTTGCACTCGCGGCTTTCATTTGCGGCAATCCCCGGGTGCGCACACTCGCCCTTGATCACGGAACCGTTCGCGTTGGCGTCGCTGTCAGCGATGAGCTGGGCATGATTGCCCGGCCGCTGGAGTTCATCCCGGCGGAGCCGTGGGAGGAGTTTCTGGCGCGGTTCAACCAGTTGCTCGCCGAGTTGCAGCCGGAGCAGATCATCATCGGGATGCCGCGCAACATGGACGGGTCGATGGGGCCGGCGGCGGAGAAGGTCCGGGAATTCATCGCCAAGCTGCGCACGACCATCACCGTGCCGATTCGCACCTGGGACGAACGACTGACGACGGTGCAAGCGCAGCGCATGCTCCGCCAGGCGGGCCACAAGGCGAAGGACCAGAAGGGAAAGATGGACCAGACCGCGGCGGCGATTTTGCTCCAGAGCTTCCTGGACAGCCAGAGCTGAACTTTCTTCTGTGTCCATCTGCGGCTAAGAACTGGCGTGCGCATGGTCAAACTCAAACTCACCATCGCCTACGACGGCTCCGGCTACGATGGCTGGCAGACGCAGAAGACGGGCGTGGGCGTGCAGGAAAAGGTGGAGCAGGCGCTGGCGAAGTTGTTTCCCAGCCAGCCCAAGGTCTTTGGCTCCAGTCGCACCGACACCGGAGTGCATGCGTTGGGCATGGCGGCGCACTTTGAAGTGCTGCCGGCCGAATGGCGCATGACCACGGCGCGGCTGCTGCTGGCGCTCAACGCGCACTTGCCGGAGGACATCCGCGTCCAGTCGGCCAAGCGCGTGCCGGCGGAGTTTCACGCGCGGTTCAGCGCGGCGGGCAAGGAGTATCGCTACCTGGTCTGGAATCACCCGGCCATGAACCCGCTGCTGCGCACGCAGGCCTGGCACTTCAAGCGCAAGCTGGACCTCGCGGCCATGCGGGCCGCCGCAGGGCAGTTCGTCGGCAGGCACGATTTCCGATCGTTCCGCGTGAATCCTTCCTACGACACGGATTCCACGGTCCGGACCCTGGCGCGTTGTGACATCAAGCGACGCGGTCCGCTGCTGACATTCGTCATCGAGGGTGATGGCTTCCTCTACCGCATGTGCCGCGGCATCGTGGGCACGCTCGTGCAGGTGGGGGAGGGAAAGATCGCGGCCACGGCGGTCCGCGACATCCTCGCGCACCGCGACCGCCAGCGCGCCGGGATGACCGCCCCGGCGCATGGGCTGGTCTTGTGGCGCGTGCTCTACGACGCAAAGAACCTGCACCCCAAACCCCGGCCGGAATGAACCTCGTCCTCGTCGAGCCCGAAATCCCGCCCAACACCGGCAACATCGCCCGCCTGTGCGCCGCGACGCGCACCACGCTGCATCTCATCGAGCCGTTCGGCTTCAAGCTGGACGATGCCACGCTCAAGCGCGCTGGCATGGACTATTGGCGGCATGTCACCTGGCATCGCTGGCGCAACTGGCCGGAGTTCGCCGCCCAAGTGCCGGCCGAGGCGCGGCTCTGGTTGATCGAGTCCGGCGGACCCCGACGCTACGACGAAGTGACCTTTGCGCCGCAGGATTATCTCATCTTCGGCCGCGAGACGGCGGGGTTGCCCAAGGCGTTGCTGGAGGGGAACCGCGAGCGCTGGCTGCGCATCCCCATGTTCAATCCCGAGGCGCGTTCCTTGAACCTGGCCAACTGCGCCGCGCTGGTGCTTTACGAGGCCTTGCGCCAGCAGGGCTTTGCTGCGGAGGAATAGGCGTTGGGGGGGAAGCGGCATGGGGTGGCTCCATTTGCTCGGAGCGCATCAGCGCGTGCGGGAAGTGATTCTGAACGGGTTTTAATGTTCCGTTCGGAATTCTTTAATGTCTCGCCCCGATGCTGTGGTCGAACACGACATGCGATTGCTCCTGGCAGAAGATGACCGGAAGGTTTCGGACTTTGTGGCGCGCGGCCTGCGCGCCGAGCGGTTCGCCGTGGATCTGGCGTTCGACGGGCAGAGCGCCTGCGAGTTCGCCACCAGTTTCCAATACGACGCCATCATCCTCGACCTGATGCTGCCCGTTCTGAACGGGACCGAGGTGCTCAAGCGCATCCGCCGTCAGCATCCGGAAGTGCCGGTGCTCATCCTGACTGCGAAGGATGACACTGCTGCGAAGGTCGAGAACTTCGAGGCGGGGGCGGACGACTACCTGACCAAGCCCTTCGCCTTCGCGGAGCTGGCCGTGCGCGTGAAGGCGCTCCTCCGGCGCGGCCCCGTGGCGCGCAGCAGCACCTTGCGCGTGGCGGATCTGGAGCTGGACCGGCTCACGCAGCAGGTGCGGCGCGGCGGGACGCGCATCGAGCTCACGGGCAAGGAATACGCGCTGCTCGAATACCTCATGGCCCACGCGGGCCGCGTGCTTTCCCGCACGATGATCATCGAGCACGTCTGGGATGAGAGCTTCGAGGGCCTGACCAACATCGTGGACGTGTATGTCCGCCACCTGCGCGCGAAGGTGGATGATCCTTTTCCCACCAAGCTCATCCGGACGGTGCGCGGCGTGGGCTACAGCCTGAGCGAGTGCACCCCCGTATGAACACCCGCTCCATCGGCTTCCAGCTCACCGCTTGGTATGCGGGCGTCATCGCGGTCGTCTTTCTGCTGCTGGGGGGCTTCATGTATCTGGGCATGAAGCATCATTTGGAAAAGAGCCTGCGCGAGACGCAGGCCAAGCGCGCAGGCGTCATCGCCGAGACGCTCGTGGCACGCGTCGCGCAGTTGGGCGAGGAGCACGTCATTCAGGAGATCCGGGAGAGCTACGCGCCGGAGCTGAACAGCCGCTTCATCCGTGTGACCCGGCCGGACAGCACCGTGCTTTATGTCTGTGGCGTGCCGGCGGATTTGAGCTTCGACCCGGCCAAGGTGCCCTTGCCCGCGACGGCGCCCGCCCGGGCCTATGCGCGCGTGGAGTCGCCCCCGGACAGCGAAAGCCTGCTGATAGTCACCGGCCCGGTGCCCACGGCGACCGGCACGTTTCGCATTGAGGTGGGGGCATCGCTCGGGCCGCTGCAGGCCGTGCTCCGCGAGTGGCTGGTGACGTTCACGTTGGCGTTCCCGCTCTTGCTCGCCGTGGCCGCAGGTGGGGGATGGTTCCTGGCCCGGCGCGCGCTGGAGCCGGTGCGGAAGATAATTCACGGCACCGAGCAGATTTCTTCCCACAACCTCGGCGAGCGGTTGCCCGTCCCGCGCACGGGCGACGAGCTGGAGCGCCTGTCCACCGCGCTGAACCAGATGATTGCCCGGCTGGACGAGGCCTTGAGCCACAACCGCCGCTTCATGGCCGATGCCTCGCACGAGCTGCGCACGCCGCTGACGATCCTGCGCGGCGAACTGGAGACGATGTTGCAGCAGACCGACGGCGCGCCCGAGTTGCAGGACCGTCTCGGCAGCGTGCTGGAGGAGGTTGAGCGGTTGGCGAAGATTGTGGAAAACCTCTTTGCGCTGTCGCGGCTCGACGCCGGCGAGGCGCAGGCCGAGTCGGTGCAATTTGATTTGGGCCAGCTCGCCGCCACCACGGCGGAGCAGATGAGCCTGCTCGCCGAGGACAAGCAGGTGACGCTCAACTGCCTCGCGCCCCGGGTCGTGAGCGTCGAGGGCGACCGCGCCCGGCTCAAGCAGGTGGTCGTGAACCTCCTCGACAACGCGGTCAAATACACGCCGCCCGGCGGCTCGGTCACGTTGTCCGTCGTCGCCGCGCCGAACCTCGGCAAAGCCGTGCTGGAGGTCGCGGACACGGGCATGGGCATTCCTACCGGCGCGCTGCCGCACGTCTTCGAGCGCTTCTTCCGCGTGGACAAGGCCCGCTCGCGCGAACTCGGCGGCGCGGGTATCGGGCTGTCCATCGTGAAGGCGATTTGCTCCGCGCACGGCGGCCAGGTGGAGGTGGCTAGCGAGGAAGGGCGCGGTGCGCGGTTCCGCGTGCTCCTGCCGCTCGCGGAAACAGCGGAGGAAACCAAGGACAAACCAAATGCAGGATAGCCCATCAACATTCCTCGAATCGCGGACGGTCTTGCTGGGCATAGTCGCCGCCTTCTTGCTGGCCGCCACCGGCACCGCGTGCAAGAAGGCCGTCGGCGGCGAAACTGCGAAGGGTAGTGCCGCCGCGCCCGCGCCCGTTGCCGTGGCGAAAGTCACCCGCGCGGACATTGCCCGTGAAGTCGTCTTCGACGCCGAGTTCCGGCCCTTTCAGGACATTGATCTGCACGCACGGGTCGCCGGGTTCGTGCAGACGATGAACGTGGACGTAGGCGACCGGGTGAAGGCCGGCCAGCTTCTTGCCACCCTCGAAGTGCCGGAGTTGAAGGAGGATTTGGAACGCGCCGCCGCCGGTGTGAAGCGCGCACAGCAAGACGTAGTCAAGGCGCAGGAGGACGCCCAGCGTGCCGACGAGGACATCCGCCGCGCCGAGGCTGAAATCAAGCGTGCTCAGGCCGCCCATGCCGAGGTGAAGCTGACGCTCGGCCGCATTGCGGCAGTGTCGAAGGAGCAGCCCGGCCTCGTGGCGCAGCAGGAGATTGACACCGCGCAGGCGCGGGAGCGCACGGCGGATGCGCAGGTCGCCGCGGCCCAGGCCGCGCACAGCGGCAGCCGGGCGGCAGCCTCCGCCGCCCGCGCGGCGATTGCCTCGGTGAAGGAACAGGTCCACGTCGCGGAGGCCGACTTGCACAAGCTCGAAGCCAAGGCCGGGTTTACGAAGATCATCGCGCCTTTCGACGGCTTCATCTCCAAGCGCTACGCTGACGCCGGCGACATGCTGCGGGGCGGGTTGTCGCCGAGCGCGCCGGCGGTGCCCCTCGTGCGGCTGGTGCATCAGGACAAGCTACGGCTGGTGTTTCCCGTGTCCGCCTCGTTAGTGGCGAAGGTGAAACCCGGCGACGAGGTCGAGGTGCGCGTCGCCAGCCTCGGCAAGACTTTCCCCGCGAAGGTTGCCCGCATCACGCGCGAGGTGGAGGCCAACACCCGCACGATGGAGACGCAGGTGGACGTGGTGAACGCCGACGGCTCGCTCTATCCCGGCATGTATGCGGCGGTGGCGATGAAGCTCGACCGTAAACAGAACGTGCTCGCCGTGCCGATCACCGCGCTGGCACGGGGCAAACAGGTGACGGTCTTCCTCATCAAGCCGGACAACACCCTCGAAGAACGCGAGTTGAAGCTGGGCCTCGAAGCGCCCGACAAGGCGGAGGTGCTCGCGGGTCTCGCGGAAGGCGACTCTGTTTTGGTCGGCAGCCGCAGCCAGGTGAAGCCCGGCCAGAAGGTCGAACCCAAACTTGTGAAGCAGGAGGAAGCACCATGAGCAACACCCTTTCCACCGCCCAACTCGAAGCATTGCGCCGGTTCGACACCTGCATCGTCGCCAACGCCATTGAGACCTTCAACGTGCGCCTGCGCGACACCGGCTTCGCCGATGCGACGGTGCGCTCCATCTTTCCCAAGCTACCGCCGCTCGTCGGCTTCGCGGCGACGGTGCGCATCCGCTATTCTGGTCCGCCGGTGGACGGCCGGGTGGCAGTGGAGCGCACCGCCTGGTGGGGCAAGCTGCTGGCCGTGCCCGCACCACGCGTCGTGGCGATTCAGGACGTGAGCGAGCGGCCGGGTTTTGGCTCGTTCATCGGCGAGGTTCACGCCCGCGTGCTCCAGGCGCTCGGGTGTGTCGGCGTGGTGACGAATGGTTCGGTGCATGACCTGCCGGGCATCGAGGCGGCGGGCTTTCAACTGTTCGCCGGCAGCGTCGCGGTGTCGCATGCCTACGTTCACATCGTGGACTACGACAAACCCGTCGAGGTCGGCGGGCTGAAGGTGAAGCCCGGCGACCTCCTCCATGCGGACCAGCACGGCGTGCTCTCCGTGCCGAAGGAAATAGCCGCTGATATTCCCGCCGCCGCCGAGCGCCTGCGCGAACGCGAGCGCAAGGTGATTGAACTCTGCCGTTCAGGCGAAACCAGCGTCGAGACGCTGCGCGATGCCGTGAACGGGGTTTTGCACAAGCCATGACCAAGTTCGCCCTCCGGTATCCCTACCTGACCATCGTAGTCAGTTTGATTGTGTGCGTGGTGGGCGTGACGAGCCTGGTGCGATTGCCCGTGGACCTGTTCCCGGCCATCCGCATCCCGGTTGTCGTGGTCGCCACGTTCTATTCGGGTATGCCGCCGGAGCAGATCGAGAACTCCATCACCGGCCGCTTCGAGCGCTTCTTCACTCTGGCCTCGGGCATTGACCGCATCGAGTCGCGTTCCCTGCCGGGTGTGAGCCTCATCAAGATTTACTTCCAGCCGGGCAGCGACCCGGACACGGCGGTGAGCACAATTTCCAACCTCGCCACCGCCAACCTCCGGCGCCTCCCGCCGGGCACGCTGCCGCCGGTGGTGCTGAAGTTCGATGCCTCCAGCCTCCCAGTCTGCCTCATCACGCTCAAGGGCGAGGGCATGACCGAGACGCAACTCCGTGACACCGGCCAATACGCCGTGCGCAACCAGGTGGCCAACGTCCCCGGTGCCTCGGTCCCGCAGCCCTTCGGCGGAAAGTATCGGCAGATCATGGTGTATGTGGACCCGCTCAAGCTGGAGGCCAACCAGCTCTCCGTCATGGATGTGGTCCGCTCGGTGAACGACTCGAACCTGATTCTGCCGGCGGGCGACGTGCGCATCGGCCCACTGAACTACAACATCTACGCCAACAGCCAGCTTCGCGACGTGGCGGACTTGAACCGGCTCCCGCTCAAGACCGTGGGCAAGTCCTCGGTGATGGTGGGTGACATCGGCGAGGCTAAGGACGCCGCCCAAATCCAGAACAACATCGTGCGGGTGGACGGCCAGCGCTCGGTCTATCTCCCCGTGCTCAAACAGGGCGGCGACGCCAACACCATCGCCGTGGTGGACGGCATCAAGGCCTCGCTCAAGAACCTGCTCGACGTGCCGGAGTCGCTCATCCCCAAGGTCGTCTTCGACCAGTCCATCTTCGTCCGCAACGCTATCACCAATCTGATTCATGAAGGGACCATCGGCCTGGTGCTCACTGGCGCGCTGATTCTCATCTTCCTCGGCAGCATGAGAGCCACTGTGGCCGTGTTTCTTTCCATCCCGCTCTCTACGCTTGCCACGTTCATCGCGCTGGCACTCAGCGACAACACGGTCAACTCCATGATTCTCGGCGGGCTGGCCCTGGCCTTCTCGCGGCTGATTGATAACTCCGTCGTCGTGCTCGAAAACATCTTCCGCCACATCGAGCTGGGCGAGTCACCCGCCGTCGCCGCCGAGAAGGGCGGGCAGGAGATGGCTTTGCCCGTGCTGGCCGCGACTCTGACAACGGTCGTGGTCTTCTTCCCGGTCACGTTCCTCTACGGCGTGAGCCGCTTCCTGTTCACCGCACTGGCGTTGTCTGTGATGCTTTCGCTTTTCGCCTCGTATGTCGTCGCGCTGACCGTCGTGCCGCTCTTCTGCGCCAAACTCATCAAGGGGCACAAACCCGACCACGACCCCAGCGAGGGCGGCGGCTTCAACCACTGGTTCAACACCAAGTTTCACAACATGCTCAACGGCTACGAGCGCGTGCTGGGCTGGTCACTGCTGCGGCCGGCTGCGACCGTCGTCGGCCTGCTTGCCATCTTCGTCGCGAGCCTTGGTGTGTATCCGCTGATTGGCGTCGCCTACTTCCCGCGCACGGATCCCGGCCAGTTCGTCATCAATCTCAAGACGCCGACCGGCACGCGCGTGGACATCACCGAACTTTACGTGAAGCAGGTCGAGGACATCATCCGCGAGGAGGTGGCGCAGGAAGAGCTGGGCGTCATCGTGGCAAACATCGGCGTGCAGCCGGGCTTCAGCTCGATTTACACCAGCAACTCCGGCCATCACACGGCGACGCTGCAGGTGAGTCTCAACGGCGGCCACCAGACCGGCAGCTACGCCTACATGGACCGCATCCGCCGCCGCGTGCGCAACGAGCTGCCGCAGCTCACCGCTTACTTTCAGTCCGGCGGTCTCGTGGACGCAGTGCTGAACCTTGGTCTGCCCGCGCCGATAGACATCCAGGTCAGCGGCTCCAACCTCCAGCTGGCGCACCGCACGGCGTCGGAGATTGCGCGCAAGGTCCGCGAGTTGCCCGGGGTCAGCGACGTGCTGGTGCCGCAGGACGTGGACCAGCCGGCGCTGCAACTGGAAGTGGACCGCGCACGCGGCGCGGAGCTGGGGCTGAGCTCCAAGGAGATTGTGCAGAATGTCATCACCGCGCTCACGTCCGGCGCGATGATTGCCCCGAGCTACTTCGTGGACCCGCGCAACGGCAACGACTACCTGCTCACCGTGCAATACAACGAGGCTTACGTGAAGAATCTCACCGACCTGCAGGCCATTCCCATCCGCTCGCCGATGCAGGCCAAGCCGACGCGTCTCGACGCCGTGAGCCGCATCCACAACAGTTACGCGCCGACCGAAGTCAACCACTACCAGCTCCGCCGCGTCATCAACGTCTATGTCGCGCCTGCCAAGGAGGATCTCGGGGAAGTGGTGAAGGGCGTCGAGCGCATCCTGGCTGAAACGGAGATTCCCACCGGCTTGCGCGTCACGCTG
>CAIPBN010000018.1 GCA_903863315.1 uncultured Verrucomicrobiota bacterium
CAAAACCGTGTGGACGGCTGGAAGTCCCTGGCGGAAGTGGTTTAACCACTGTCAGAACTCGAGTGGAAAACTGGTTTCCAGGCTGCCTTCAAAACCACTTAACGAACTGGGCAACCATTAGGCCTGCCCCTAGAATGGTGTTAGCAGGTTGATGTGAAATCATGTGACTCAGAGGGGTGTTGCTGGGCTTGGGCGGGGTTCCCGCGCGTCGTGTTTGCTGGGGTTCCGTGATGATTCGAGGAGCGGAAAAGCGGCGCAGCGAGTCGCTGGGGAGCAACCAATAGGCTTGACATGGCCAAGGTCGCCCAAAATTGCCTCAATGCATCTTACCCTTGAAAACCCCACCGTGACCGAGGCTTTTTTTCAACCCCTCCACGGCCTCGCCGCTCAGAGCCCACACACCCGCGCCTGCCCCGAGGTGAGTGACGCGCAATACCTGCACATGGGCGTGCAGCGGGTGCTGGAAGCCAGCGCCAGCGGTCGCGCCTTTCTACAGGAGCACGGCCAGCGATTCGCGCAACCGCCCACGCTGGCCAATTACTTTGCCGCACTCCATAGCGCCCGGCGTGGGGCGCTCTTGCGCGAAGTCAATTTGACCGTGCTCGCCGCAGCCAACGCCCGGCTGCCGGACCGCTTGGCAGACATTCCCGAACTGGCGCGGTATGAAGTCTTCGCCGCCGACGGACATTGGCACAAAGCCGCCGCGCATGCCCCCCGTCATGAGGGGGTCAAGTTGGCGGTGGGTCACTTCTACAGCCTGAACCTGCGCACGCACACCCTGCGCCATCTGGCGGTGGGCCAAGGCTTGCATGAACATGATATGTCCGCGCTCAAACGGGTCAAACCCAAGGGCCTGCGCCAGCAGGTGCCGCAAGGTCGCCGGGTGCTGATCGTGTATGACAAGGCGGCCATCGACTTTGCCTATTGGAGGCGCTGCCGCCACGAGTGCGCGGTCTATTTCCTGAGTCGGGCCAAGGAGAACCAAGTCTTGGAGTGGCGGGAGCGCAGCCCGGCCTGGGAGCGAACCGATCCGCGCAACCGCGGGGTGGTGGAGGACTGGCGGGTGCGCAGTCGGGAGGGGGAGGCGTTGCGGCTGATCTGCTATGTGGATGCCCTCACCGGCACGGCGTATGAGTTTCTGACCAACGAAATGGAACTGCCCCCGGGCGTGCTGGCGGAACTCTATCGGCGGCGCTGGGACGTGGAAAAGGTG
This sequence comes from uncultured Verrucomicrobiota bacterium, assembly GCA_903863315.1. Classification (GTDB taxonomy): domain Bacteria; phylum Verrucomicrobiota; class Verrucomicrobiia; order Limisphaerales; family SXTU01; genus SXTU01. Next base: position 1,214 of record CAIPBN010000018.1, read on the forward strand.
TTTGACGAGCTGAAGAACAAGCTGGGCCAGAAGAAGGCCTGGGGCACGAGCCTGGTGTCCAAGGAGGCGCAGGCACTGTTCCTCGTGCTGACGCACAATCTGCTGCAGCTTTACGAGCAGGTGCTGGAACAGCGGCATGGGGTGGAGAACCACGCCGAAGACCAGCGCCGCAGCGAACGAACAGCCCAAGCCCGCGCCGTCGCCGCCCGGCAGCAAACGCCCCTCTCCAGTCTCGTTGTGCAAGCGCGGCGGGCCACCCAGCACAGTGTAAAGTTCGTCCGCTGGCTGCGCCAGTCACTGCGCGATCAACTCACGGAAACCACCGCTGTGCTCCAACTAACCCTGCTGTATGCGAAATTATAGCACCTCGGAGTTAACACCGTTCCCAACTCGGGCAAGGGCAGGCCTTCGAAGACCACCTCGGGCAGGACGATTTGCTGCAGCCTCACCCCCACAGGCTTGGCATCCTAGGCGGAGGCAGGCTGTGGAGCCAGCCACGCAGCGAGCAGCAGAATCAGGGTCGCCGGGAGGATTTTGGAGAGGTGGTGCATCGTGTCGGCAACCTATTGGTGGGCACGAGAGCTGGCGACGCCGCTGGTGGAATGCAGCGAAGGAGCGCCAGCGTCGCGTCCGAAATCCACCCACCCCTCGAAGTCACTTTGGCCCGAGGCACACGGCCTCCTTCATGCTGCGGTGGTAAACCCGTCCCTCGGCGAAGGAAAGCGAGTTGAGGCTCCAAGTCCGGCCGGGATGGCCGAGGTCGTTGACCGCGAGAAGAGCCCGCTCGTCGAGCACTGTTGCGCGACCATCAATGACGTAGGTGATGCCGAGCATCGTCGTGAAAAACACCTTGCCACCAATCGCCGTCGGGCTCCCGAGGTAGCCCCACCACCAGCCGTCGCCCCGGGAGCGCTTGTCTGTGGCGACCTCTATGCCCCGGGAGTTGACGGTCGAGGACGTCTGCGGGCGGTTCCAGATGAACTGATCAGGTTGGCCAGCTTCGCGCACGACGGACACCGGCACTTCGAGATATTCCACCTGGCCGGTTTCCAGATGCACGCGGCCCACGCAATAGGGCGGGCCGAGGTGCTTGCTGGCCTCCGTGTAGCATAGGAAGTAATGCCAGTCGCCCAAGAGGATGTTGCAAAACTGTGCGGGGAAAACTTTCAGCGGCGGCGTCTGCTTCGTGAGGTCAACCCCCGTCAGCAACTCGTGTTTGCCCGTCGCGGGATTGAAGCGCCGCCAATCCACCTGCTTCACGAGCGACTGCGTGCGCAGCAGCTTGCCGGTCGCCACGTCGAGCACCTGATGCTCGGAGGCATCAATGTCGAACCACGCGGCGTATTTTGCGTTCCAGTGCATCGTGTAACACGCCTTGCTGCGGTTGGTCTCGTAGCGCCAGATTGTCTTCCCCTCCTTGCCTGGCGCGAGGCTCGTAAGGCTCAAACCGATCGGCAGCTCAGGCACGCCATGATAGGCGCCGCGTCCCTGCAGCACCGCCGGTGTGCCATCAGGGAGACGGCCGAACACGGGCGTGTTGTAGTGCGTCATCGCGTCATCGGCCACCCACAGCGTGCGGCCCGTGCGCTTGTCCAAGGCGCGGAGGTAGTTCCACGGGTCTTTGCCCTCTCGTTTCGGATCGTCTGCATCACGCGGCTCCATGTTGAGCAACGTGTCGTTGAACAGGATGGGCTCAAACTGCTTGTTGAAGGGCCGGCCACCGGTCGGCTGCCACTCCCGCATCCAAATCTGCTTCCCGGCGAAGTCGTAGCAGCCAACCGAGCCGCAAGCGTTGAAGAACCAGACGTGTTGTCCATCCGCGACCGGGGACGGGGAGGTCGCGTCGCTGAAGAAATAGGCCGGCACGCTGGTCTCGCGGCCTGGCAGGGTCACGGTCCAGAGAATCTTCCCGGTCTTCGCATCGAGGCAATGGCCGATGACGTCCTTGCCAAGCGGGAGCTGGCCGGCCTCCGGCTTTAGCGTGGTGAGGAACACGCGGTTGCCCCAGACCGCGATGCCGCCCTGCCCGGTCTCGGGCAGGGTAGTGCGCCAGAGGACTCCCTCGCCCCGTGCGACGCTCCACTTGAGCGGCACCGAGTCTGCCCCCACGGCCCACGTGCCTTGCGGCCCGCTGGCTTGGGGCCATTGGCGTTCCCCGCCCGTGACTGGCAAACGGCTGTCGGCGGCGTGCAAGTTCGACATCAGGACGAGCAGCAAAACAACGCAGCGGAGGAAACTCATGTGAGAGATTGGACCGCACGGCACGAACTCCGCAGCACAATTCCACTCGGGGTCGCAGACTGCCGCCCATTCTGCTCACCGGCTCACACCCCGACCACAACCCGTGCCACGCACCGTCTAGCCCGCGCCCTGCCGGCCATCCGCAGTAAAGCCCTCGGGTCGGCGTTCCGGTAATGCACCACCTGGTCGCCGGAGTGGATCTGTTCGGGGAGCGCGGGATTCGCTCGCATCTCCTTCGCCGTGGCGAACCGCATCTGCTCGCGAAACCGGGGCAGATCCCAGCAGGCCCGGCCTGCGAACGCTTGGAGCCGGCTATTCTTTGGCCGGCCCAATCAGCTCCACAAAGTTTCCGTCCGGGTCACGGACTGCAACCAACTGCCGCTTGCCGCCCAAGGCAACCGGGGTTTCCCCCAGCAGTTTTACTCCCGCCTTCTTGAGCCGGGCCAGCGCCGGGTCCATGTCTTTGACAAAGAAGGTCAGGTAGTTGATGCCAATCGTGGAGTGGATGTAGCTCCGATCCGGCAGTTTTCCATTGGCGGCCGGGAAGGACATCAACTTGATCCGCGTGGCTCCCTCGACCTCTTCCGCCACGAAGACGCGCACGTTGATGGGATGATTGTCCACCAACCCGATCTTCTTGCCAAACTCGCCCGTGGCCGAGAAGCCCTTGATCTCTTTCAGCCCGATGACTTCGCCGTAGAACTGGGCCGATTTTTCGGCATCGCGGGCCACGATGCCGATGTCAACGGTGGGCTTGGTGAACCCGCTGACTGGCTCGGCCGCGTGAGCTGCTGGGGCCACGGCCAGCAAGGTTAGCACCAGAGAAGTCGCTGCCAGTAACCCAGGAAACATGCTGCGTGTGTTCATTTGCGAAGGCTATGGCTTGGAACCGGTGGGACAAGGTGAAACTGCGCTCCACTTTCGCGGATCGACCCAAGCCGTCGGAGCCGCTTCTCAAGCGATCGGAGTGGCTACTCATTAACCCGGCTGGCTGGAGGTGGCGACGGGACAACGTTCGGGCAAACCGGCCCTCTAGCGGTGCTCAGCCTCCAGCCTGCGGTGGGTAGGGCGCGCTGTCCTCAGCGCGCCGCGAACGACGGTGGCGTGAGGGTGGTCGGCGGCGGGGTGAGGACACCCCGCCCTACCTTGCGCGCTGGTGAATCCGCGCACTCAAAACACTTCGTGGCCGTTCTCCCTCACCCTTGCCCTCTCCCGCTGGGAGAGGGGACAGCCTCGCCGCCGCGCCGCGGTTCCGCGTGCGCCGGCTTCAGTCCGACGCGGACGGCGTTCCTCCCTCTCCCGGCGGGAGATGGCCGGGGTGAGGGGGAAGGGCTATGGCGAATTGTAGTGGGCGATTGGATCAAGGGCAAAAGACAGTCCACGACCTCAAAAGCTATCCTCAAAACCACCACACGACCGAAGTGGAAATCTGCTAGTTATTACCGTTAAGATTGGACATGGACCGAGAGCAACGCATTAAGGAATGTCACGACTTCTGGTTCTCTCTGATTCAGAGAGGATTCGACAGAGCCCCTTTTCAGACGCTTTGCACGTTACTCAGACCTCGTGGCATGCACGACGCCGGATGGGATGTGCTTGATGAGTCCCAAACCACTTTTGATGACTTCAATTGGATGCTCCAAAAGGCCGCTCAGGAGAAAGGGACAGCCTGTGCTCGGCGGCTGGCACTGCACTACTATTGTTTCATTATCGAGACGTCACCTCTTCATGAAATGATTTTGAACCTGTTGCGCTGCATTGCAGGAGAGAGCTACTTGCCGTTCCCCTTTATCCATTTGAACCGCAAACGGAAGAAGAGTGACGAGTGGGCCACCATCCCGCCGAGTATGCCACAAAAGATTCGGGAGATAACGACGCTGGCGCAAGGACTCGGTGAGACCGACCTAGTTGGGCACCTCAAGTATGTCTTCGATGAGAAGATTCGCAACGCGATAGCTCACTCAGACTACACTCTCACGGCTAGTGAGTTCAGAATCAGGGAAAATGGCAGGGCAAATGCGATACCCCTTCAGGAACTGGACCGAAAGGTCAATTTCAGCTTCGAGTTCACGTCGGGCCTTCTAAAGGCCTACAAGAACATGAAGTATGCACTTGGCCATGCGAAGAGATTCCATCGCTGGGAAAATTACGAAGTGCTCGAACTGCTAATGGGTGACGCTGGCGTCCATGGCTTCAAGGTTCATTTCTCCAATGGGAGCAGTTCCACATTTACGCGCACTCACGAAGGCGCGACTGCAATCAACATGAGGTTCCGCGACGGCGTCGGGTTCATGGTTGGAGACCTCGACAAGTTGGAGCCAGTTTGGAAAGTGAACGGCGTGCCCGTCACCGATTGGGACAAACTTAATCAGGGGTCGAAATCGAATGGTTGAGTTGTTAGCGCCTCACTTCCCCACCCGGTTCAGCGTGTAATACGCCGAGGTGTGCAGCGGGGTGGTGCCATCGGCGGCGCAGAGGTTGGCGTGGTGGAGTTCGTAGATTTTTCCCGCGCGCAGCTCCAGCAATTTCAGCCGCACGGTGCGCCCGTCGGCGGAGACGCTCGCGGCCGCGACCTTCACGGGCGTGATGTCCTGCTGCGGGGAGCCGTAGGCCTGCCGGTAGAGGTAGTGGCAGTGCGAGAGGGACCAGTTCGCGGGCGTGGCGGCGGCGGAGCGGTCCACGGGGCGCGTGAAGCGCACGTCGAAGCCGTCGGCGGTGAGCTTCATCGTCTCAATCTCGAAGGGCACTTCGCCGCTCCACGCGAGGCGTTGCAGGCCGAAGGATTTGCCGCCGGTGCTGCCCCAGCCGCGGTCGGTCTGGCCCACGTAGAGGCTGC
>CAIPBN010000019.1 GCA_903863315.1 uncultured Verrucomicrobiota bacterium
GGAGGTCTTCGAGATGAACAACGGCTGCATCTGCTGCACCGTGCGCGGCGACCTCATCCGCATCCTCGGCAACCTGATGAAGCGCCGGGACAAGTTTGACTACATCCTCGTCGAGACCACCGGCATGGCGGACCCCGGGCCGGTCGCGCAGACTTTCTTTGTGGACGACGAGGTCAAGGCGCAGTTCCGGCTCGACGGCATTGTTACCCTCGTGGACGCGAAACACATCTCCCAACACCTCGGGGACAGCAAGGAATGCCAGGAGCAAGTCGCCTTCGCGGATGTGATGCTGCTCAACAAGACCGACCTCGTCACCGCGGCGGAGCTGTCGGAACTGGAAGCGAAGCTCCGCTCGATGAACGCCGTCGCGCGCTACCATCGCACCCAGCAATCCAGCCTGCCGGTCGAGCACGTCGTGGACATCCGCGCCTTTGACCTCGACGCAAAGCTGGCCGTGGACGACGACTTTCTGCGCGAGGAACTGCCCTTCGAGTGGAGCGGGGAATACGCGCTTCAGCCTGGCACTTATGAACTCGCCTTCCAGCCCGGACCCGACCCGGAGATGGGGTTGGTCGCGCTCCGGCTGGCGGAATCCGCCGAGGCCGCCCGCACCGCCGCGCGCCGGGAGGCGCTCAAGCTCTTCAGCACGCCGGGCGTGACGGTGGCGGACGGCAGCCAGTTCCCGCCCCGCTGGGCCTTGCACAAGCTGGTCTTCGCCGACGGTGGCGGCGGCACGTTCCAACTGCACATCGCCGAGGCAGGCAGCTACCTGCTCTGCACGCAGCACCGGCCGGAGGAATTCGCCATGGTCATGCGGCGCGACGGCGCGCTAGTCGAGCCGGTCCTGGCCGTGGAGCACGCCGCCGGGCACACGCACGACAACACGGTCAGCTCCGTCGGCATCACTGAAGACGCACCGCTGGACCCGAAGCAACTCAACGCCTGGTTGAGCGAACTACTCGCCACCAAGGGCGCGGACATCTTCCGCATGAAGGGCATTCTGAACGTCGCCGGCACCGCCAACCGCTTCGTGTTTCAGGGCGTTCACATGCTCTTCGACGGCAAGGCGGACCGCCCGTGGAAGGACGGGGAACACCGCGTCAGCCGCATGGTCTTCATCGGGCGGAACCTGGACCGGGCCGCGCTCACCGCCGGCTTCCGTAACTGCCTCGCCGCATGATGCTCCTCAGCGCTCAGCCACCCCGCTTCCGCTTCGACGCGTGGGCCGCCGACTGCGGCGACCATGTGCGTGCGCTCGCCTGGTCGCCCAACGGCGCGAGCCTCGCCGCCGTAACCGCAGCCGGCGAACTATGCGTGGCAGATATCAGCACCCGCGCGCTCGTCCACCGCGAGCTAGCGCACCGGGGCGGAGCCTCATGCGTCGCCTGGAGCAAGGCCGGTGTGCTCGCCACCGGCGGCGAAGACGGTGGCCTCCGGCTGTGGCGCAACGTGTCCTTCCAGTCGGAACTCGAACTCGAGGGCGGCTCCGGGTGGGTGGAGCACCTCGCGTGGTCTCCGCGTGGCGACTGGCTGGCGAGCGGTTCTGGCAAACATCTGCGCCTTTGGTCCGCTGAGGGCACGCCGGGCCTGCGCTTCGCGGGGCATGAAAGCACCGTGGCTGGATTGAGCTGGCGCAGCGACGGCGCGGTGCTGGCCTCCGTGTGCTACGGCAACGTGCGGCTGTTCAAACCCGAGGAGGCCGCCCCCTTCGTCACCCTGCCATACAAATCGCCATTCCTCTCCGTCGCGCTGAGTCCGCGCGGGCGCTACGTGGTCGCACCAACTTTTGACAACAGCATGATTTGCTGGCGGCTGCCGTTCCGCGAGCGCGAGCCGTTGAACATGAGCGGCTATCCCGCGCGCATCAAAACCCTCGCGTGGTCGCCGGACAGCGAGTGGCTCGCCACCGGCAGCGGCGCGACGGTTGTCGTGTGGAACTGTTCCGGCAAAGGCCCCGCCGGCACCAAGCCTATCATGCTCACCACGCATCGCGGTGCGCTGACCGCGACGCAATTCCAACGCACTGGCGCGCTTCTCGCCACCGGCAGCGCGACGGGCGAGGTCTTCCTCTGGCATCTCGGCCATCCCGATGCGCCCGTGGCCCGGCACAACTTCGCCCAAGCCGTTAGCGCGCTGGCGTGGAGTCCAAACGACCAAACCCTTGCCGTCGCCGGAGCCGACGGCGCGCTCTCCGTGCTTCAGGTGCAACGCAAGTGACTTTCGGCCGCAGCTGCGGCCACCCGATGTCCGCCCTTGTTGGGGCGGGCTGCTAGCAAAACAAAAACAACAAACAGAAGGACAAACATGAAAAACAAACTGAGCCTCGCCCTCGCGGTGGCGGTCTCCCTCACGGTCGCCAGCGTCTTTGCGGCGGAGAAGGAGCAGACCATCACCGGCAAGGGCATGTGCGCCAAGTGCGAGCTGGGCCAGACGCCCAAGTGCCAGAACGCCATCCAGGTGACGGCGGCCGGCAAGACCACGACCTACCTCCTGGAGGACAATGCCGTGAGCAAGGCGTTCCACAGCAAGGTCTGCAAAGGCCCCGTGGAGAAAGTCACCGCGACCGGCACCGCGAAGACTGAAGGCGGCAAGCAGATGTTCGTCGCCACCAAGATTCAGTAACCACTGAAAGCAAGCGGGGCGCGGCCATGCGCCGCGCCCCGCCCTTCCTCCCGATGCCCCGCTCGCTTCAGCTTCCGATCCACCGGGCCGTTACCAGCGCGCTGCTGGTGGCGGCCTTGTTGACCGCACTGTTGCTCGCAGCGGACCCGCATTGGCACCACTGGTTGCACGCATCTGCGTGCGCCGATCACGCCCACGACAGCAGCGAGCCTGACTCCGAGGGCGACGGGCCGCCGCACGAATGCGCAGCCACCCTGTTGCTCGCCGGAGCCGTCCACTGGAGGCCAGCTCCGACGCTGGTCGCCTTGCTTTCCTTGCCGGTCCTTCGCCCGCCACCGCGCGCGGACCACGCGCCGTTACCGGCGGTCGTGGGCTGGCTTCCTCCCGGGCGCGGACCGCCCGCTTCCCGGTGCTGATTTAGTTCAGCGCCCTTTCCCCACTGATCCTGTCCCTTGGCTTTCGCCGCGTGTGCGGCGGGAGCGGCTGTCGGCTGCGCGATTTATGACGCAGTGCGCCAGCGAGTGAAGTCGTTCCGAAGGCTTCGCTCTGTCCCCGTCGGGTCGGAAAATTTGACTCACAATCAAAAATGAAACTGAAATCCATCCTCCTTGGGGCCGCTGCTTTAGCGGCCGTGTTCCTCCCGGTGAATCATCTGCGCGCGGAAATCTCCGGCTACTACATCGGGATAGACGCGCGCGCCACGCTCACCGGCACTTACGCTGGGTTGGCTAATCCCAACTTCAACCGGCTCACGTTCTTCTATCCTCACACGTTCCCGAGCAACCCGGCGAACAACCACTACCACGGCATCGGCGCATACAGCCTTATTGGCCCCGCCACGAACGCCACCATCGTCCCGACGAACAGCGGCTTCCGCATCCCGGAAGTCTATACCGGCCAGGCACCGCTCACGCTCACGCTTGCAACCAATGGCACGTATGCCGGAAAACTCATCAGCGCCACGACGCTGGAGCACTACAGCACCATCCGCCTGCGCCCCTGCACAGCGCTGACGACCAACATCGTCGCCGGTGTGACGAACTTCTACGGCTACGGCTCCGCCGAGTGGCACATGTTCACCAGCAGTGGCAACCTGCGCACCCAGAACATGGCGGGCTCGTCCATCGCGCTGGAACTCGTCTCGCTCACGCCCGGCCTGCACCTGGGCAACTCGAACACGCTGGACATCGCCACCACGCCGGGCAACCAGGTGACGCTCGGCGATGGCGGTTACTTTGACTTCAAACCGGTGTTGTGGACCGAGGCCAACGCGGCGCCCGGCACCTATGAAATCAAGTTCAAGCTCGTGGCCACCACCGGCCCGTGGCTGGAGTCCGGCATTGTCACCATCCAGTTCCGCGTCGTCAGCGCCCCGGTGCTCAACATCGCCAGCCATGTCCATGTGCAACTGCCGCTGGTGACCGATGGGTTCATCTTGGAAAGCGCTCCCGCAGCGACCGGCCCTTGGACTGCCGTCGCGGACACGCTGGAGGAAGACCACACCGGCACGGGCGAAAGCGCGCTCCAGACGGGCACCCGCACGCTGCGCAAGGCCGTCGGCACTGCGACCCACTTGTTCTATCGCCTGCGGAAACCCTGACCCGGCCGGCGTGTGAATCGGCGGTGCCGGAGTGCGTTTCAACGCGCTCCCCGCCGCCGGTTCCCCGGCCCGGAGGCAAGGACGCCCCTTATGTTCACAAGTTGCATTTCCTCACCCGCCATGTGGCGGGAGGTCGTTCGCCGACGTTTGAGATTTGGAATCTCGTGTGCCGTCGGCGGACGCTGGATGTTCCGGCATGGCTTGCGGACGTTGGTGGGGCGTCTTTGCCTCGGGGCCGGGTGCTTGCTGCCGCTCGTGGCCTCCGCGCACTTGCACATCCAGGTCACGCACGGCGCGGGCGGTTGGCGGCTGTTCCTTTTTGACTTCGAGTCCGGCGAAGCGGACCCCGCCGTGGCCTCGCTGCAAGTCCGCGAAGCCGCACGCGCTGCCGTGCCGAACGCTCCCGCCTACACGCAACTCCTCGGCGCGGCGGGCGGCCCAGTGTGGGTGCTGCCGCAGCTTGAAAACGCGAATCTGTTGTATCTCGGCCTCGGCTCGCAGGGCATCGCGCCGGGCGCGTTTCAGAACAACGCGCTGCGCCTCGTGCTCAAGTCGGTGACCGGCCCCGGCCACTTCGCGATTTACACCACCGACGCCTTCGGCAATCCGCAGGTGCGGATGAACACCCGCGATGGCGTGAGCGACACGGCGGATTTCTATCCGCTGGCCGCCGTGGGCGGACACGAACATTGCAACTGGGCGTTCAGCGCGCCGGGCGTGTATCGCGTGGCCTTCGCCGCCGAGGGCACGCTGGCGGGCGGCCAGTTCACCCAGAGCGCGCCGGTGATTTTCACCTTCGTCGTTTTTCCAACACTGGCGGAGGCTCCGCGGTTGGCAGCTCCCCAGGTCGAGGCCGACGGACGGGTCGCGTTTGACTTGATATCAGCGGTCGGAACGAGTGTTGAAGTCTGGACCTCGCCCGACCTGAAGAATTGGGCCAAGGCCAAAGACGCCCTCCCGGCCACGGTGCCCGCACGGGTCAAACTCGACGCGGTGGCTGGACAACAACTGTTTCTCAAGGTGCGCCGGCCATGAGCATGAAACTCCCTGCCCTTGAACATTGCCGGCTGTTGCTACCCTGGTTGGTCACGCCCATCACTTCGAGCTGCCGCCCTGACACAACAGGTGACGCTGTGCTCCGCCATCGCTTTGCCGCAGCGCGCTGCGCCGAAGGCCCCCTCCATGAGTTGAAATCCGACGCTCCAATTAGTCTGCCGTGCGGCGGGCGGCGACTGGGCTGCGGCACGCTTTCCCGCGTTGGCGTGCCGCAAACAGATGCCGGATTGTCCGGTCCGGATTTCGACTCGCGGTGGGGGGTCTTCGCCGCGGCGCACGGCCACATGCAGTGCACCAGTAGAACCAAGGAACGAACGATGAAACCCATGTCAAGGCACTGGATTGGGGCGAACTCGGCATCGCTTGCCCGTGGATACAGGCTGTCTCGCACCATCCTCGGCACCCGTTGCGTCGGGCCGTTCATCGGGAACGGCTCCCTCACCAGCATTTACGAAATGTCGGTCGAAAACCTCGAGTCCCCAATTTACTAATGAACACCAAACTATCTCCCTCGAATCGTCTCCGTCGCACCAAACCTGCGGCCCGACGCGCGCCTGAACGCATCCCTGTCACCGTCCTCTCCGGCTTTCTCGGCGCAGGCAAGACCACGCTGCTCAACCACGTCCTCCACAACCGTGAGGGGCTGAAGGTCGCCGTCATCGTCAATGACATGAGCGAAGTCAACATCGACGGTGCGCTCGTAGCCAACGGCGGCGCGAAGCTTTCGCGCACCGAGGAGAAGCTCGTCGAGATGCAGAACGGCTGCATCTGCTGCACGCTGCGCGAGGACTTGCTCAAGGAAGTCGCCAAGCTCGCGAAGGCGCGAAAGTTCGACTACCTGCTCATCGAATCCACCGGCATCAGCGAGCCGCTGCCTGTCGCCGAGACGTTCACCTTCACCGACACCGACGGCAAGACCCTCAGCAAAGTCGCGCGGCTCGACACGATGGTCACGGTTGTCGATGCGAAGAATTTCCTGCGCGACTTCAAGCAGTCGGATTCGCTCAAGGCGCGCAAAGCGGAACTGAACCCCGATGACGAACGCACCGTCACCGATCTACTCATCGACCAGATCGAGTTCTGCGACGTGCTCGTGCTGAACAAGACTGATCTCGTGAAGCCCACGGAGTTGAAGTGTCTCCACGCCATTCTCCAGAAGCTCAATCCGCGCGCCCGCATCGTGGAATCGCAGCACGGTCGTGTGCCGCTGAAAGAAGTTCTCGATACCAGCCGCTTCGATTTCGCCGCCGCCCAGCAAGCGCCTGGCTGGATGAAAGTGATGCGCGGCGAGGAACAGCCCGAGACCGAGGAATACGGCATCGGCAGCTTCGTCTATCGCGCCCGGCGACCGTTTCATCCGCAGCGTTTCTGGAAGTTCCTGCAAAAAGACTGGCCCGGCCTCCTGCGCAGCAAAGGCTACTTCTGGCTCGCCACGCGCATGGAGCACGCCGGTCTCTGGCAACAGGCCGGCAGCACAGGCGTGCATCAATGCGCCGGGTTTTGGTGGGCAGCGGTGGACAAGGACTATTGGCCGGCTGACAGGGCGTCGCTTGCCGAGATCAAGCGCCTGAGCGAACCGCCCCACGGCGACCGCCGCCAGGAGCTCGTCTTCATCGGCCAGCAGCTCGACGAGAAGAAAATGCGCGCTGCCCTCGAAGGCTGCCTCCTGACCGATGCGGAACTGAAACGCGGCGAATCAAGCTGGGCCAAACTTCCCGATCCGTTCCCCGAATGGAAGCAGCTCGAGCCGGTTAACGAGAACGAGGCGAACCATGTTCACTGACTTAATCCAGGTTTTGACCGGCCCCGGCGGCGTGTGCGCCCGGACTTCGCGCGAGACTCCGCGCCGCCGGACCGGCGTGTCCACACTCATCCCGTTCCTTGCGGCAATGGGATTCTTCCTCGCGCCGTCCATCCACGCGGCTCACTCGGACATCATCATCTCGCGCACGAATGGCGTGTTGCGGGTCGACAGCACCATCCACACCGGAAACGTCCGGGAGAACGATGCGGCGGGCAACGGCACCGTGTGGGCCACCGACAATCCCGGCTTCGCCGGCAGCGGCTTTCAATTCAACGACGAGTTCCTCTTCGACATCACCGGCCCACTTAAGCGCTGGGACGGAACCAACTGGTCCACGGCCAATGTCGGACCGGAGTTCATGGAGTTCATCGAACCCGGGCCATTCGGCGACGCCCTCAACTCCGTCACCATCACCCGCGCCACCACGTTTGCTCCGGGTTATCTGATCGCGCAGACCGGCACACGCGGAACTCTGCACACCCACTTCGTGTTCATCCTGCGCGCGACCAACGACGTGGCCCCAGCGGTCGGGGCATACAGCTTCCCGCTCACGCTGCGCTCGCCGCAATACGCCTCCGCGCCCCCGGTGCATCTTGTGTTCAACAATGGTTTGGAGGGAACCCAGTTTCTGGCAGGCGTGGAACAGTTCCGCGCCGCACAAGAGATGCGCCTGTCTCTGGCGCGCGCCGCGAGCGGTGCGCTGGCACTGTCCCTGTTCACGGTCGAGGGAAGAACAAACCAAATCCTGTCCGCCTCCGCGCCGTCCGGGCCGTGGAACGAACATGGCCCGGCCTTCGTCGGTGACGGCAGTCGCCACGAACAACCGGTGATCGCGGAC
>CAIPBN010000020.1 GCA_903863315.1 uncultured Verrucomicrobiota bacterium
CATAGGCAAGGTTAGAGAAATGGAACGGGCTGAGGCGACATCAACCCGGCGGTCACACCGGCAGGCCCAGTTTGCGCCGGCCCTCGTCGGTCAGGCAATTGGAACTCCAGCCTGGTGCCCAAGTGTGCTCCACGCGCACATGCTTCACGCCGGGCACCTGCAGAAGACGTTTTTGGATGGGCATGGAGTTGCCGCCGGAACCGAAGGCAAAGTAGCCGAACCGCGGCCGGCCGCGATGCGGCATGGTCATGAGCACATGAACCGTCTCACCGCGCACGCGCAGGTCGAGCACCAAGCCCAGATCCACAAGGCTGATCCCGGCGTTGTAGAGCTGCTCGTCTTTGCAGTCTTGCAGCGCTTCCCAGAGCGCGGCCTTCGAGATTGGACTGTCACCTGCCTCGCCTTGCCGGGCCAGACGTCCGGGTTGGGCAGGCGCGGCGGCGCCCGGAGGCAGTTCGCCGGCGGAGGGTTGCAGCGGGTTGACCAGCCGGTGCCGCAGCTCCTCCAGCAGCCGGGGGCCTTCGGTGGCGGTGAAGGGCAGCGCGGCGTAGGCGTTCTTCTGGTGCAGCACCGCACCCGCCGGAACCTGCTTCACGGGCAGTGGATAGCGGCTCCAGAGCTGCCCGTGTGAACGGTAGAACAGCGAGGGCGAACCATTGTGCTTCAACTCGGGCAAGCCGTCAGCGCGGTGTTCGAGAAACAGCGCGATGAAGGAGTCCCGGCTTTGCGGGTTCGCAAAGCCAACCGCCCACAGATTGTCCCGCTGTGCGGCATCCACATTGCCGGTGCGCAGTTTGCCGTCGGGCCCCATCCACAGAATCTCCGTGAAGCAGTTGCCGGAGAAGACCCACTCATCGTCGCGCAGCGCGGGGGCCTCGAATTCCTTGACCGCGTGCATGGTGCCGGATTTATGGAACCACGGCAGGCCCGCGTAGAAGCGGTATTCCACATCCACATGCACGCGGCTGGGCGAGAAAACGGGATGCACCGGCGAATGCGGAAAGCCCCAGCGACGGATGATCGTCGCCAGCGGACCGCGCACCACTTCGTAGTCTGGACAGGTCTCCCACAGCGTGACGCGGAATTTCTGAAAGTGGCCGGACGCCGCGTAGTCGTGCGCCCAGTCGATGCCCGGCGGCTCGCCGTGCCCTTCCCCACCGGCGAACAGCTCCAGCCCATGGTCGCGCTTGATGCTCATGCGTTCGAGCTGGCCCATCTGCCGTGAGAGCGACGCCTTGTAATAGTCGTTCTCGATGTCCAGCCCGAAGCCCTCGCCGCGCGTCTCCAAATCACTCGGATAAGCCGGCAGCTCCGCGTCCGGATTGCCGTAGAAAACCAGATACGTCTGCCGTTGGTGCATCGTGCCGCCCGCCATGAACAGCACTTTGGCCATGCGCTCCGTCCCTCGTCGCACTTCGCCGTGAACCTGGCAAGGCACCTCGCGCAGCACGCCGTCGGCAATGCGCGCGACGCGGATTTCCCGTGCGAGCGAAGCGACCGCCGCCGCAGGAAAACTCAGGAGCAGCTCGACTGGCTCCGGCGGACGCTCCAAGCCGAGCGGCTCGTCGAGGTGGACGATCTTGAAAGATTTCCAACCAAGCGCCCAGTTCCGCCAAGCAGGAGGCAGCGAAGCAACAGTTCCGAAACGAGCGGCCGGCATCAGCGGCTTGCCGGGACTCTCCTCCTCGTGCTGCGCCTGAATTGCCGTGTCGCGCAGCGAGTGGGTCAGCGCCCGCGCGAGCCGGAAATCCTTCTTCTTCCACGCGGCTTCAAGCAGGCGGAGCTTCTCCTCGAAGGAGTCGGTGCGGTGGGCGTAGGTGGTTTCGGTCATGGGGATGACTTTGTGTAGGTGCCAGTCGATGAGGAAACGCCCGCCGCTTTAGGTTGGAACGCCCGCATAAGCCGGGGAAAGAGCCAGGTGACACAGACGACAAGCCAAAGAACTGAGATTACCAACAGCAGTCGAGCATGCATTTCAAAAAAGCCCCATTGCCGGAGCACAACCCACTTGTCATCACCCACCGCGCCGGGAGGAGCCGTAAGCGGCCACTGAACCAACAGAACCGGACCGAAACGCTGTTCGGCCAGCGTCAACGGTGTGTCATCTGGACTACTCAAACCATCCGACTCACCGAACACCGGCACGAGCGCCCAGCACACTACCAACCACAGCCCATAAGAGAGAACCGCGACCGCCACTGACGCCCGCAGCCAAGGCGGCTTGAACCATCGAACAACGTCTTTGGGCGAACCTCGTTCCATGGCTCTACGGCTGCGTGTCAGGAACTTGGGAAATAAAGCCTACATCCGATGCGAACTCGGAATTCTGCTCGCGCTAGGATCTAGCTGTCTGAAAAGTCGGCTCAACTGAACAACTCAGTGATCGGCGCACCGCCGTTGACGATGTGCGTGGGGCGGCCGGTGAGGTCGTTGATTGTCGTGTTTTCCCAGTCGATGCCGAGGTGGTGGTAGAGCGTGGCGAGGAAGTCGCCGGGGCTGCACGGGCGCTCGGCGGGGTCTTCGCCGCGCTTGTCGCTCGCGCCGATGATGCCGCCGCCGGGGATGCCGCCGCCGGACCAGAGGTTGGTGAAGACACGCGGCCAGTGATCGCGGCCCGGCTGGAGCGTGCCCGCCACGCCGCTCGCGGGATGCGCGCCGGTGCTGCGGTCGTAGCTGATCTTTGGCGTGCGGCCAAACTCGCCGGTGACGACCACCATCACGCGCTTGGCGAGGCCGCGCGCGTGGATGTCCTCGATGAGCGCGGTCACGGCCTGGTCGTAGGCCCAGCAGCGGTAGCGCAGGCCGTTGAAGACGTGGGCGTTCACTGCGTGGTCATCCCAGTTGTTGCCGGCGGTGCCGCAGATGGGGCCGTCCAGATTGCTATGGATGATTTCGACACCCGACTCCACGAGCCGACGCGCGAGGAGAAGCTGCTGGCCCCAACGGTGGCGGCCGTAGCGGTCGCGGGTGCGGGCGTCTTCCTTGCCGAGGTCGAAGGCGTCGCGGGTCTTGGGATTCGTGAGCAGAGTAACGGCCTGCGACTCGAACTGGTCGAGCGCGCCGAGTTCGCCTTCCTTGTCGAAGGACCGCTCCAGCGTGTCGAGGTTCTGCCGGAGCGCCGTGCGGTCGCTGAGGCGGCGGGCTTCGGTGGCGCTGGTCTGGCCGATGTTGGGCACCTGGAAGTTCGGCCGGCTCGGGTCGTCGGAGATTGTGAAGGGCGAGTAGGCATTGCCCAAGTAGGCCGGCCCGGCGTAGCCGCCTTCGATGGAGTTGATGGCGACGTAATTGGGCAACGGGCTGGTGCGGCCGGCCTGCTTGGAGCGGAGGTAGTTCGCCACGCACATCCAATCGGGATACTTGGGCGCGGGTTTGTCGCGCTCGTCCGGGTCGCCGGAAAGCATCCGCAAATGGCCGGCGGGATGGCCGCCCGCCCGGTGGGTCATCGAGCGGATGAGCGTGAACTTGTCGGCCATCTTCGCGTGGAGCGGGAGCAGCTCCGTGATGTTCATCCCGGGCACGTTCGTGGGGATGACGTTGAAGGGGCCGCGATAATCGGTGCTCGCGTCGGGCTTGGGGTCGTAGGTGTCAATGTGCGACAGGCCGCCGATGAGCCAGACCATGATGACGGCGGTCTTCTCCTTCTGCGGCTTGCCGGCGTTCTCCGCGCGCAGGCGCAGCAGCCCCGGCAAGCTCAACGTGGCAAAACCGGTGAGACCGATGTTCATGAACCCGCGCCGGCTCACGGGGCCGGGGCAACGCACTACAGAGGATGGTTTTGACGAAGTCATGATTTTGTTCGGCTGACGCTTGATGAAGAGACGGTGAACTAGCCGGTTAATTCGGTGATGGGGCTGCCGCCGCTCACAATGTGCGTGGGCCGCCCGCTGAAGTCCTTGATCGTGGCGTTCTGCCAGTCGAGGCCAAGGTGGTGGTAAATGGTCGCGAGGAAATCCGCCGGCAGGCAGGGCCGCTCGACGACTTCCTCGCCGCGCTTGTCCGACGCCCCGACCAGCCCGCCCATCTTGAAGCCACCGCCCGCCCAGAGGTTCGTGAAGGCCTGCGGCCAGTGGTCGCGCCCCGGCTGCAAGGTGCCGGCGGGACCGCTGCCATCGCCGCCGCCGGTGCTGCGGTCGTAGCTGATTTTCGGCGTCCGCCCGAACTCGCCCGTGACCACCACGAGCACGCGCTGGTCGAGGCCGCGCGCGTAAATGTCCTCGATGAGCGCGGAGACCGCCTGGTCGTAGTTGCCCATGCGGAAGCGCAGCGCGTCGAAGATGTGATGGTCCACCGCGTGGTCGTCCCAGACGCCCGTGCGGCCACAGAGCGGGCCGCTCAACTGGCTCGTGACGATTTCCACCCCGGCCTCCACGAGCCGGCGCGCGAGCAGCAACTGCTGGCCCCAACGGTTGCGCCCGTAACGATCGCGCGTGCGGTCGTCCTCCTTGCTCAAGTCAAACGCGTCGCGCGTCTGCGAGTGGGTGAGCAGCGTCAGGGCTTGGGCCTCGAACTGGTCCAGTGCACCCAGCTCGCCCTCCTTGTCGAAGGCGCGCTCCAGCGTGTCGAGGCTCTGGCGCAACGCCGCGCGGTCGCCCAGCCGGCGCGACTCCGCCGGGCCACTCAGTCCGAGGTTCGGCACCGCGAAGCGCGGCTGGCTCGGGTCATCCTGCACGGCGAAGGTCGAATAGGCATCGCCGAGATAAGCCGGGCCGTTGTATTCGAGCGGCGCGTTCACGCCGATGTAGTTGGGCAGCGGGTTCGTCCGCCCGCCTTGCTTCGCGCGCAGGTAGTGGGCGACGGACATCCAATCGGGCAGGCGCGGCTTGGGTTTGTCCCGCGTGTCGAGGTCGCCGGAGAGCAACTGCATTGAGCCGGCGGGATGGCCGCCCGCCGTCTGCTTCATGCCGCGGACGAGGGTGAACTTGTCGGCGAGCTTCGCCTGCATCGGCAGCAACTCCGTGAGCCGCGTGCCTGGGACGTTCGTGGCGATGGTGCGGAACGGACCGCGATACTCGCTGGGGGCGTCGGGCTTAGGGTCGTAGGTGTCGAGGTGCGAGCAACCGCCCGGCTTCCAGACCATGATGACGGCGGTTTTGGGCTGGCCGGGCTTGGGTGCCGCCGCTGCCCGCAAGCGGAACAGCCCCGGCAAACTCAGACTCGCGAAGCCCGCCAACCCGACGCGCATGAACTCCCGCCGGGCGAACGGCCCTGGGCAACGCGCGGAGGCGGGCGATGCGTGCGGAGGCGACATGGGCGGAGGCTGCTACTTCTTGTCGGCGGGCAGCACGCGGACACGGATGGGTTCGGACACGACAATGTCGGCGATGTCCTTGGGCGCGGCGGCATCCGTCGCGGCTTTCATGCGCTTGGCGGCCTCGGCCTTCGCGGCTTCAGCGGACTTCAATTTCTCCTCGGTGGCCTTCGCGGTGGCTTCGACTGCGGCCCGTTTCTCAGCCGGCGCGGCGGTGACTTCAGCGGCCAGCTTCTTCGCCTCGGCGGCGACTGCGGCAGCTTCCGCGTCGGCCTTCTTCTGCGCAGCCTCGGCGAGCAGCACGGCCGCCGGGTTGTGCCGATACTTCGCCACGTAGCCGCTGTAGAGCGCGATGGTGTGCTCGCCGGGCGCGGGCTTGAGCGTCGCGAGGTCGAGCACCAGCTCCGCCGTCGGGGCCTTCAGCGCAACATCGGGCGTCTTGGCTCCTGTGAAGCCCGCGCCGTCGGCCCGGAGTTTGAGCGTGGTGCCGGAGAACTCGCCGCGCCAGGTGAGCGCGAGCGGGATGGTGAGCTTCTCGCCGAGCTTGGCTTCCCAAACCTTGTTCTCGCGCGGCGCAATGGTGATGGGCGCGCCCTCGGCGTCCGTGACCGAGATGGGCACGTCGGCGAGCAAGCGCGGCTTGGGAATCTCGCCGGTCGCGTCGCGCACCGGCCAAGCCATCGAAGCGAGCTGCACGGGGCGCGTCACGGTCGCGCCGTTGATTTGCGCGCGGCCAAAAATCTTCGCGACACCCGCCGAACGCGGTGCCTTCTCCGACGCGGTGATGAGCAGCTTGCCTTGCGACTGGCCCGCCGGGATTTTCAGCGCGGCCGCCGTCACGCCCGCCGGCAAATTCTCCATGCCCAGCTCGATGTCGCCCGCGAAGCCGTCCCGGCGGATGACCACGACGTCGAAGGCCATCGTGCCGCCGGGGCGCAACGCGATGGGCTTGGACTGCGCGTTGCGGTCGCCGTTGCGCAGCTCGAAATGGATGGCCCACGCCGCGAGAGCGAAGTCCGGCGCGGCTGGCCGGATGACGAGCCGGTAGATGTTCGCCGCCTCGCTGCGCGTGCCGCCGAAGAGGTCGCGGAGCTGGAGGCGATAGAGGCCATCCTCCTTGATTTCCAGTTTGGCCAGCACATCGGCGGAACCGGCATCGTAAGGCGGGCCGTCGTAGGAGTAGCCGTTGGACGATGGCTTCATCGGTGGCGGAATGTCGGTCAGCTCGGCCACATCGGTTAGCTTTTCCTTGTCGCCGTCCTTCTCCACGCGCTGCACGAGCACGAACGGGTCGGTCGGCAAGCCCAGCCGCTCGGACGCGACTTCAATCCACCAGACCTCGCCTTTCTTCGCGGTGAACTCGAATGTGTCCACGTCCGCCGCCGGGAAGAAGCTGCCGCTGAGGTCGCAGGGCAACGTGATTTTCTGGGCCTGCGCGTGGGCATTGTTCGGCTCGGCCTCCGTCGCCTTCGCGATGCCGAAGTCCGCCGCCGGGTTCCACGAGAAGGAACTCACCGACCGCGTCGTGGCGTGACGCGGGAGGGGCGCACCCGCCGCCACGTCCTGCAACGCCAGTCGGTAGAAGTGCTCCGCCCCGCCCTTGAAGGTGAGGCTGTGGACCTTGACGAAGTATTTGCCGTCCGCCGGCGGCGTGAAGTCGAGCAGGCCGCTGGTGCGGTTGACCACGAGGTCGCGCCCCTCGCCGTCGGCGACGATGAGCACCGGCGTGAGTTTGGAATCCACCCCGGCCGTCGCGCACTCGATGGCGACGCGCTGGCCCTTCGCGCCGGTGAACGAATAGAAGTCCACCGCCCGGGCCGTCATGGTGGCGTTGCAGACGGAGTTGAGCCTCAGCTCCAGCGCGGTTTCGAGCGAGGCGTTTGGCTTTGCGCGCGTGACCTCCGCCAGCTTGCTGACCGTGAACGCCCGTGCCGAGGACACGCCCAGCCGCGACACAAACCGCGCGTCATGCACGCCGACCGGTGCGTCGGCTGCGGCGGTGACGAGGAACTTGTTCGCCTCGGGTTTGCCGTCGCTGCCGAGTTTGGGCTTGGCCGTGAGCTTGGGCGTGGAGAACTGGAGTTCGGTGACGTCTTCAAGATTCTCGCCCGTGATGGCGACCTCGACCGTGGTGCCCACCTGCGCGCCCATCGGCATCGTGGTGAGCAGGCGCGGCGTGGGAAGAATGACGGATTGGGCGAAGGCGGAGCCGGCGAGCGCGAACCAGGCGATTCCGGCGAAAACACGGACGGCTAATTTGGGCGACATGGCTAGTGGTTGTAGAGAAATTCCTTCGTGTTGATGAGCGCCCAGAGGAGGTCCTCGTAGGCGATGCGGCGGGACTGCTCGGGTGGCAGCGGCTTGCCGGCGGCGTCCTCTCGCGGGCGGGCGAGATACTCTTCGGCCACCGCCTGCTCGTGCGACTGCGGCTCGCGGGCGAAGGCGGCAAGGTATAGCTCGCGAATCTTCTGCGCCTCGGGCTTGTCGGCCTTCGCCAACCGTTCGGCGCGACCGCCGCTGGTGGTGAGCTTGGCCTTCACGTCGCCGGCGTTCATCAGGTGCAGGCTTTGCGCGAGGCTCGCAGAGGACGCGCGTTCGCACTCACACACGCTCGCGCCCTCGGGGCGACCAAAGACTTTCAGGAAGGCCGAGCCGCGATTGTAGCTGTTGTCCGGCAGCGCAATGGCGCGCGTCCCCGCCGGCAGGTCCGCGAAGTCCGTCTTCGCCCCGGTGAACTGATCAATCGAGTCCAGCAACACCTCCGCCTGCATCCGGCGCGGGTAGAAGTGCGAGAAGTTCTGCCGGTCCACGCCGTTGTGCTGGTTCGGAGTGGCGCTCAGTTGATAGGTGGAGGACTGCGCGATGACGCGCACGACGGCCTTGAGGTCGAAGCCGCTTTCAACGAAGTGCTTCGCCAGCGCGTCGAGGAGCTCGGGGTTCGACGGCGGGTTCGTGTCGCGGATGTCGTCCTCCGGCTCGATGAGGCCGCGCTTGAAGAAGTGCTTCCAGTAGCGGTTCACCAGCGACTTCGCGAAGAACGGGTTGCTCTTGTTGCCCATCCAGTCGGCGAGGCGCAGGCGCGGGTCCTCGTCGGGCGGAATATCGAGCGCCGGATCGCCGAGGCCAGCGGGCTTCACGGGGAGTTTGGTTTTCTTGTTCTCGGTCTGCGCCATGCCGCGCTTGTGGAAAATCACGTCCTCGCCCGCCGTCGCCGTGGGCTTGCGGCCAATCTGGCTGAAGAACGCCGACATGCTGTAGTAGTCGTGCTGGCTCCAGCGCTCGAAGGGATGGTGATGGCACTGCGCGCACTGCATCCGCACGCCGAGGAAAAGCTGCGCCACGTCTTCGAGCTGCTCGGTCGGCTGCTTCACGCGTTTATACCAAGCCACGGGCGGGTTGTCGGCGATGGTGCCGGTGGCCGCAAGGAGCTGGCGCACGAGCTGGTCGTAGGGCTTGTTCGCGAGCAGGCTGTCGCGCACCCAAGAGTGGAAGGCGAAGTTCGCCGTGATGTCGTTGGCGGCATCGCGCTTGTTCTTGAGCAGCGCCGTCCATTTGTTCGCGAAGAAATCCGCGTAGTCCGGGCTGGCGAGCAGCGCGTCCACGAGCTTGTCACGCTTCGCCGGGTCAGTGCTGGCGAGAAATGCTTCCGCCTCCGCGACCGTCGGCAAACGGCCCGCGATGTCTAGCGAGACGCGGCGGAGGAAAGTGGTGTCATCGCACACCGGCGATGGCGGAACGCTGATTTGCTTGAGATTCGCGAAGACAAGCTGGTCAATGAAGTTCTTGGTCGGCGGGAGATGCTTCACCGGAGCGCCGAGAGGCACCGAGGCATTAAACACCGCTGTCTTGTCTTGAAAGCGCACCATGACGGCCACATTCCCCGGAATATCAAGTATCCGCACCCGTCCATTCTCGTCCGTTTCCGCCATGCTGCGGTCGTTGGCCTCGTAGAGCGCCAGTTTTGTGATGTCCTTCACCCGACCATCCGAAAAACGCGCCATCACCTTGAGTTGCTGCTCGCCCTTGCGCTTCAGCGTGCCCCTTGCTGGTTGCACGGAGATGGAAACCAGCTTCGGGTCTGCCGGTTGGTCATAATTCATCCCTTGGGCAATCCAGTCGCGGATCAGGCGATAGCCCGGTGATTCCGGGTCCAGCCGCCGCCCGCCGCCATGCGGCACCGCGCTGGTGGCCTTGAGCAGCAACAGGCTCTGCTCCGGTGCCGGCGCGGACAGCCGGCGTCCCCTGCCCTCCTTGACCAGATGCTCGTAATC
>CAIPBN010000021.1 GCA_903863315.1 uncultured Verrucomicrobiota bacterium
GCGTGCGTAGGCGTCGGAGTTGCCCACCCGATCGGTCTGAATCTGCAACTGCTCCGCCAGCGAGCGGCGCGTGTTGAAGCGGTCGAGCGTGACCTCGGCGGGAAGCTGGGTGCCGGGCACCAGGATCCGGCCAGCGGCCTGCCGCCGGACATCGTAAAAATTCTTGGGCTCGTAGGTGTCCTGCAATTCCACGTCAGTGACCAGGGGATCCCACTTGCGCCCGAGCCAGCCCGCGAACGGGCCGGGCCGGACAATCTTCTGGCCCCAGCCCGGCACGCAGGGCATCCAGACACTGGCGGGTGCCGTGCTGCGATGTTCCCGCGCCAGATGCTCGACCATCGCATTCATGCTGGGGGCCTGGGTGTTGAGCACGGGCACGAGTGACTCGAGCTTGTCAGCCGGCGCGCCGGTCATGGTGTAGAGCATGCCGGCGCTATGATCGTTCTGGTCGTGAGTGCCGGAACGGATGAGCGTGGAGCGGTCCATCCACTTGGCCATGCGCGGCAGGTGCTCGCAGAAATGGACACCGGGCAGCGACGTGGGGATGGAGCCGAACTCACCGCGCACCTCACGGGGCGCTTCGCGTTTGGGATCGAACGTTTCCTGCGCCGCTGGACCGCCGAAGAGATAGAGCAGGATGACGGACTTGGCTTTGCCCTTCCCGGGCAGCGGAGGCAGGGTCGCCTCGGCCCGCAGCACTTCCGGCAACGCCATCCCCAGCAGAGACAACCCGCCGAGGCGCAGCACCTCCCGGCGACGGAGGCCGTCGCAGGCGGCGTGTTGATGGCCCAGAACCCGGATCATGTTGCGGTGGCTGGCAGAAGGCTGATGGCACGCACTCTAAAGACGGTGCCCCGTCTGTCAACGGGAGGGTGAGGACGCCAAGCAACGCACTCTCATGGTGGGTGCCAAGTGCCTGGTCGGGGCCATGGACATGTTCACTCCCGGAGCCAGGAACATTCCAGTCTTGTTCGCAGCGGAGTGGCGTTTAACCTGCGGTCACCAACTCATCGCCCCTGCTGCAAGTGCGGCCGGCCAAAATGCTCTGCCCATGAAAAACCTCCTTTGCTTCATCATCATGGTCGTCACCACCCACACGTCGTTCGCCGCTGGCAAACCCCAAGGCCAGCCCTTTGGCAAGACCGGCGACGGCACACCGGTCGAGATCTACACCCTCACCAACGCCAAGGGCATCAAGCTCCGCGCGATGACTTACGGAGCCACCGTGATCAGCCTCGAAACGCCCGACCGCCAGGGCAAGAGCGCGGACATCGTGCTTGGGCACAACACCCTCGCCGAATATCTCAAGGGCACGCCTTATTTCGGCGCCATCGTCGGGCGTTACGGCAATCGTATCGCGCACGGCAAGTTCACCCTCGCCGGCAAAAATTACACACTGGCGACCAACAACGAACCCGGTGGCATGCCGTGCTCGCTGCATGGTGGCGTGAAGGGTTTTGACAAAGTCGTCTGGCGTGCCGAGGGGCTGACAAAGGCCGGTGCGCAGGGCGTGAAGTTCAGCTATCTGAGCAAGGACGGCGAAGAGGGTTATCCCGGCAACCTGAACCTCAGCGTCACCTACTGGCTCACCGACGACAACGACTGGCGCATCGAATACACCGCGACCACCGACAAAGCCACGCCCGTCAACGTCACACAGCACAGTTACTTCAATCTCAAGGGCGAGGGCAACGGTGACATCCTCGGCCACGAACTGACCTTCAAGGCCGCGAAGATCACACCCGTGACTGCCGGGCTGATTCCCACCGGCGAGCTGCGCCCGGTCAAAGGCACCCCGTTTGATTTCACCACGCCGCACCCCATTGGCGAGCGGGTGAACTCAACGGACGAGCAGATGAAGTTCGGTGGCGGCTACGACCACAACTGGGTGCTCGACAGCCAGAACGGCAGCCTCGCACTGGCCGCGATTGTTCAGGAACCCACCACCGGCCGCCGGATGGAGGTGCTCACCACCGAGCCGGGCATGCAGTTCTACTGCGGCAATTTTCTGGATGGCAAATCCATCGGCAAGAGCGGCAAGCCCTACCAGTTCCGCAACGGCTTCTGCCTCGAGACCCAGCATCACCCCGACTCGCCGAATCAGCCGTCCTTTCCGAGCACGATCTTGCAGCCCGGCAAAACCCTGAAGAGCACCACGGTCTATCGCTTTAGTGCAAAGTAGTGTCTCGGGAGACTCCTGGTCCGAGCTTTTCCGCAGCTAGCGCAGCGAGATGAAAAATCCGCCTGGCTTGCTTGGCGCGGCTGCTTACTCGGGATTGTTGAAGGGAGATGGAGGCCTTCAGGAGAACGCGGACGTGCAGATGCGAGCCACTGGCATCAACCATCGGCAAGCTTGCCGCCCGGCCCGGTCGTTGCATACGTTCGCCTGTCATGGGCAAGCACGACTCTGCAACAACGATCTGGTTCGCTTTGAAATTACGCCTGATCCTCGCGGGTCTGGTGATGCTGCGTCTGGTTCAGCCGACCGCCAACGCCGCAGCGGGTGCCACCTACGATCTGGTGGTTTATGGCGGAACCTCGGCCGGGGTGGTGGCCGCAGTGCAGGCCCGGCGCATGGGCAAGTCCGTGGTGGTGATCGAGCCCACCCAACGGCTCGGCGGACTGACCACCGGCGGTTTGGGGCAGACAGACATCGGCAATAAGGCAGCGATCGGCGGCATTGCGCGCGAGTTCTACCGTGGCATCAAGCTGCACTACGACCAGCCATCCGCCTGGAAGTGGCAGCGGCGGGAGGAGTATCGCGACGGTGGGCAGACCCGGACTGACACCGGCGAGGACACCCGCTGGACGTTTGAGCCCAGTGCAGCGCTCCGGGTGCTCAACGACTGGGTAACCACCAACCGCATCGAGGTGGCTTACCGCCAGCGTCTGGACCGGTCAACTGGGGTCATCCTGAGCGTCGCCACGCCGCCGCGCATCGAGTCCATCCGCATGGAATCGG
Organism: uncultured Verrucomicrobiota bacterium; assembly: GCA_903863315.1. Lineage (GTDB taxonomy): Bacteria > Verrucomicrobiota > Verrucomicrobiia > Limisphaerales > SXTU01 > SXTU01. The sequence goes on from CAIPBN010000021.1 coordinate 2,963, forward strand.
GGAAGGTCTTTCAGGGACGCATGTTCATCGACGCCACCTATGAGGGCGACTTGATGGCCGCCGCGAAGGTGAGTTACACCGTGGGCCGCGAGGCCAACGCGCAATACGGCGAAACGCTCAACGGCGTCCAGCCCGGGCAGGCGCGGTTTCATCAGCTCGTGAAAGGAGTCAGCCCTTATGTGAAGCCGGGCGATCCGGCCAGCGGGCTGCTGCCCCACATCGATCCGCAGGGCCCGGGATTGGAGGGTGCGGGCGACCGCCGCATCCAGGCCTACTGCTTCCGCATGTGTCTCACGGATCATCCTGACAACCGCATTCCCTTCCAACGACCGGCCGGCTATCAGGACAGTTGGTATGAGCTGCTTCTGCGCAATTATGAGGCCGGGGAGAAGGCCCCGCCGTGGATCAATTCCTCAATGCCCAACCGCAAGACGGACACCAACAACCGCCTCGGCTGCTCCACCGACTTCATCGGGCAGAACTACGCCTATCCTGAAGCCAGCTACGCGGAGCGGGAAAAGATCATCGCCCAGCACCGCCTCTACCAGCAGGGCCTGATGTGGACGCTTGCCAATCATCCCCGCATCCCCGAGGCGGTCCGCCGCGAGGTGGCCCGCTGGGGCATGTGCAAGGATGAGTTCACCGAGGGCCAGGGCTGGCAGGAGCAGCTTTACATCCGCGAAGCCCGCCGGCTGGTGGGCGATTTGGTGATGACCCAGCACCACTGCCAGGGGCGCGAGGTCGCGCCGGACCCGGTCGGGTTGGCGGCCTACACCATGGATTCGCACCACACCCAGCGCTACATCGACGCGCAGGGGCATGTGCGCAACGAAGGCGATGTTGAAGTCGGCGGATTCTCACCCTACGCCATCGGCTACCGCGCCATCGTGCCGAAGGCGCAGGAATGCGGCAACCTGCTCGTGCCCGTCTGCCTTGCGGCGTCGCACATCGCCTACGGCAGCATCCGCATGGAGCCGGTGTTCATGGTTCTGGCCCAGTCGGCCGCCACGGCGGCGGCGCACGCCATGGACGAGCAACTACCAGTGCAACGCATTGCCCAGCCGCGCTTCCGTGCCCGGCTGGAGGCGGACCACCAAGTGCTCATCTGGACCAAGCGGAAATGAACCATCACCCCTCTCATGGCTAAACCTCTCAAACTCCAACA
>CAIPBN010000022.1 GCA_903863315.1 uncultured Verrucomicrobiota bacterium
ACACAGACGCCCAGCCGCGCGATGCCCTCGTCGACCTCGCCATCGCGCACCTCAAAAGTGAGTTCGTAATCCTTTTCGCCCTTCACCTTGTTCGCGATGAGCTGGCTGCCGGACACACTCTCCGCCGTGCTGAAGCCCACGAGCCACAAATCCACGTTCGGATTTACGGTCAGTGTCGCCGGGCCAAACGCGGCCTTTAGCAACCCACCCTTCCCCGCCACGGTCTGGTTGCGCAAGGCGTCCGACACATCGAACACGCCGCCGCGCCCTTCGCGCACCGCTGCGCTGAGCCACTCGCGAAATGTCTCCGGCGGATCTGCGTTGCCAGCAACCGGCCGGAGCGTCGGCAGTTTTGGCGCGAAGACCGCCGCGCTCGGAACCAACGGCAAAGGCGCGTCATCCGGCACGGCCTTCTTCGCCATCGGAACGAGTGGGGGGAGACTGGCCGGGTCCAAACCGAGCAACTCCGCGAACCGCGCGCTGCGCCGGGGTAACTCCGGGTGATTCGCTATGTCGCCCGCCAGCGCGAGGTATTGCTCGAACTGCAGCGGCGATAAGTTCATCGCATCGCCGCGATTGCGGAAGCCGTGCTCGGCGCGGCTATCACCGGGCAATCCGGCTTGCGGGAGCAGCACGGGATACTTGCCGCCGAATTCACGCAGTCGCACCTCAACTTGCTCGCCGATTCTTCCGGTGGCGGGCTGAAAGTAACTCTTGTCCGCAAGTGGCAACCGCTCGGAGAACATGAACACGTCCGTGTCGAGTCCGAGTAAATCGCGCACGGTGTTGTTGTATTCGAGGCGGGTGAGACGACGCAGCACCGGCTTGCCGGGGTCGCGTGCGCCGAGCGCCGGGTCGGGCCGCGCGGCCACGTCGGCAATCCACGCCATCAGCTTCGCGCGATCGGCGCTGCTCGGCTGCGAGTCACGCTTCGGCGGCGGCATCTGATGCGACTCAATCTTTTCAAATACGCCGCCCCACACACCGCGCTCGCGCATCACGTCGAGTTCCGTCTTGAAGCGTCCTAGGTTCGCGCGGCCCTTCGGTTTCTCCTCGTCGCCGTGACAGTCGAAACAGTGCGCCTCCAGCAACGGGCGGATGTCGCGCGCGAAGTCAGCCGCAGCCGCAGCGGGCAACACGTTGAACACGGAGGCCAGAGCAAGGAGGCTGGTGAGGATTCTCATCGTGAAGAAACTTGAAATCAGCCGTGCGTCGTGACGGAGCCGCCCCAGTCGTAACCGTCGTCCACGCCCAAGGATTTCTGGCCCGGTTTTCCGCCGAGAGTTTGGTTGCCAACTTTGATGAGCAACTCGGGCCGCGCTTTGTGCAGTCGCTGCACCGCTTGGCTCTCGGCGGTGAGGTCTTTGAAGCCGACGAAGTTCACCTGTTGCAGTGCGGGCAGTGTCGTGAGCACATCGAGTCCGCCGTCGTAATCGAGATTCGTCCACTGGCCGGTGAGTTGAACCAAGCGGAGCTTCGGACAGTTCGCGAGCCCGCGTAGGCTGCGGGCAGCGATGGGGTTCTTCGCCATTCTGTTCGGCTTCAGTTCGAGCACTTCGAGCTGCGGCAACGCACCCAGCACGCGTTGCAAATCTGCATCCGTCCACTCGCAGCGGTGGACTTGCAGGTTCCGCAGCTTCGTCGCTGCGGCGACAAATGGCACCGCGCTCGCCTTCGCGCAGACGGTGTCAATTTCCAGATGCTCCAGCTCCGGCTGCGGCGCGAGTCCGGTCATACCGTCGCCGCTCATGCCGAAGATGTGCTTGAGCTGGAGCACGCGCAGTCCGGGGAGCTGGTTGAGGAATTGCGCGAAGCGGTCGGTGGCGGTGAACGGCGCGCTGTTCGGCAGCGGCTTGGACTGCGTCGGGTAATGGATGCGAACGTCCTTCAAGTGCTTGAGCTGGCCGAGGAGCGCGTAACTCGCGTCGCTCAAGGGCATCTTCTCGATGAACACCGCTTCGAGCTTCGGCAGTTTGAGGATGTCGCCAAACTCCGCGTCGCCCACGCCCGGCGGCATCGGCTCGCCCTCCTTTGCTGCGTGACGCGACACGGCGAGCTTCAACACATTGCCCGCGTCATCGGTGATGATTTTGCTGCCCACGCTGCGCGCGGCGAACGCCTCAGCTGCGCGCTTCTGCTCCGCGATGGGTTCTGCAGCCAGCATCGCGTTGGCAAGAACGATGAGAAGAAAGGAGTGCTTCATGAGGAATTCAAACTTTACCCAGCTCGCGGAGTGTCTCGCCGATGGTTTTGAGGCTCTCCACGCGCATTTCGTCGTATTCGCGGGAGATGAGGATGCCGCCCGCACCGGCGGCGAAGGCTTGTCGTATGGCTGCTCGCAGTGCGGCTTGGTCGCTCGGGCGTTTGCCACCATTCGGCGCGCCGACGGACGTGTTCGGCACATCCACGCCGATGCCGGGGACGACCGCGCATTTGCCCTGCACCACGTCCACGATGCGCCTGGTCTCGATGCCGACGTATTCGGGGTCCATGCCGCGCGTGGCGAGTTCGTCGAGCCGGGGCTGGAGCTTCGGGTCGTAGCCGCGCAGCGCGTAGAAGAGGTCGAGCGATTGCGCCAGCGACAGCTCCGCGAGCGGACCGCGCTTCAACTCATGGAGCTGATGGGCGAGACGCGGCGCGAGAATATCGTGGTAGAGGATGGGTTTGATGAAGTCCGCAAACGGCGCGACGTCGGCGTAGCTCCACTGCGCAAGGAAGAGCGCATCCCAAGAGGTGTTCTGGTGGTCGAAGTGGCGACCCACCTGCGCGGCAGGCCGGGCGGCTTTGACGAGTGCGTGCGTGCGCTTGCCCTGCTCCTCCAGCGCTGCGCGCCATTGGTAATCCCACGCGAGCACTTCGGGGAAGCGCATCAGCACGCGCAGCACGTTGGTGAAGACGCCGTCCACCGGAGCCGCGCCGCCCGAATGGAGCTTCGTGATGAGCGTGTGCAATTCGTTAAAACCCTGACGCGCTCGGGCGACATTGACGCCCTCGCGCTTCGTCCGCGCCTCGCAGTGCGAGCAGAAACAAAACGGAACCGCTCCTTTCCACAGCACGCTGGAGAGCGGCCCCATCCGCTCCGCGCCCCACTGGAAGCCAGCGAGCGGATACGAACGCATCGTGTCGCTCACGAGCGCGTCCCACCACGCGGTCCACTCCGGGTTGTTGCGGCACGGCTGCCCGGAGATTTGTCCGTCGAGGCCGATGGACATCGCGCGCTCCGCGTTCGCGACGCGGCCCGTGAGTTCCTTGAGGCTCGGTTCCAAAATGCGGGCGTAGAATTTCAGTCCGCGCTTTTTGCAAACCTCGACGGTCCCGGCGAAGAGGTCGCGGTCGGCGTATTCGCCCGTCGGTTCTGGCACGCCGAGCGATGTGCCCTTGAATGCCTCCGCGCTATGCCGCAGCCAGACGCGCGTGAGGTCGCGGCGGCGCTCGTCTTTGATGGGCACACCGTGGTCGGCATAAAGCTGCGGCGCGCGACCGTGCGCTGCGTAATAGCTATGCGAGTAGAGGAAAATCGCGTTCGCCCGGCAGGTGGACTGCACGAGGTCGAGGCAGCGCTCCAAGCCCTCGTCGAGCAGGCTGTGCCCGGCAATTTGAATGCCGATGAGCGGGCTGACTTTGGGAAATTGAGCCGACATGCGGGACAACGGCGCGAGCGCGCCCGTCGCGGCTGCGGACTGGAGGAATTCCCGGCGCGAGGGCGAGCGCATTGGGTCAGGCCAGTTCCTTCAACGACCCCGTGCTGTCGGCAAATCGCTCGCGCTTCACGCCAGCCTGCTGCGCAAGCGTGAGCCACAGGTCGGCGAGTGGGCGCTGTCCGTCGAAGTGGAAATGCCCCCGCTTCATGGCACCCCCGGCGATGAGAACCTGGAGGTCGGCGTAATTGTGCGAGTCACCATCGCTGATGCCGCTGCCCATCACGAGCGTGGTCCGGTCGAGCAACGTGCCGTCGCCGTCGCGGTTGTTCTTCAGCTTCTCGACCACGTAGGCGAACTGGGCGACGTGGAAGCGGTCAATCTGCGTGAGCTTCTGCTTCGCTTCGTCGCCCTTCGTGTGCGTGAGGACGTGATGATTCTGCGGCTTGTCGAAGACGCCGTGAAACAGGCGCGGGCTGTCCCAACGCTCCGGGTCCACGACAAGCGTGGCGACGCGCGTGAGGTCTAGGTGGAAGGCGTGGACCATCAGGTCGCCCATCATCCGAAGATAATCATCGCGCCGTTCCGGCACACCGGTCGGTTCAGGCAGAGGCGGGCTGCCGACACGGACACTGGACTTCTCCGCGAGCTGGATGCGCCGCTCGGTCTCGCGCACCGAGGTCAGATACTCATCAAGCTTCTGCTGGTCGTCGCGGGCGAGGCGCGCGCGGAGCGAGGTCGCATCCGCAAGCACGGTGTCGAGCACGCTGCGTTGCGTGGCGTCGCCCTTCGCCTGACCGAAGAGGCGGCGGAAGACGTTGCGCGGATTCTTCTCGGTGTTCGCTGCGTAACCGGGGCCATACCACGAGATGCTCTCAAAGTATTTCGTCTCCTTGTTGTCGGCGTGGTCGTTGCAGCTCAACTCCAGCGAGGGCAGCGCGGTGTCGCCGCCGAGTTGCCGGGCGAGGAGCTGGTCGAGCGAGATGTTCGTGGGAAAACCGCCATCAAGCGTCTGTGTCGGCGGCGAACTCGTGAGCCAGCACGACCCGCATTGCGCGTGAACGCCCGTGCCGGGAACGAACGCGCGATCAAGGCCGGTGACAAGCGTCACGTCGGACTTCACCTTTGCAAGCGGCGTGAGCGCGGAGGGAAGCTCCCAATCCGCGCCAGTTGTTGCAGGAATGAAGGTCTTTTGGTTGTAACCGTTGGGCGTGTAAATGAACGCGAAGCGTTGCGGCGGCTTTGCGGGGTTGACGCTCTGGCCGAAGGCGCGCCACGCCAGCGACGGGAGTAAAGGCAACGCCAGTGTGATGCCAGCAGCACGGAGAAAGTGGCGACGGCTGGCTTCGCGGTAGTTAGGTTCGTGCAGCATGATTGCTTACTGCTTTGACGGAACGGTGCCGACCGAGTTCACGGCACGAACGCCTCATGCGTCCGCTCATGGAGCCAGATTGCGTCGGCTGCCACGTTACCATCCGCAGTTGTTGTGCCATTCTGAATAAGTAGCTGCGACCACTTCTTGGATTCCACATGGCCGTCCATGAAGCTGATGCTCGTGGAACCACCGTGCAACGCAGCCGGACGGTCCTGCATCACGAGGTTGGCGGGGTCTCCGGGCACCCGGATATCCTGCCAGAAATCTCCGCTGTTGATGCTGCCGGGGTTCTCGTGGATGAAGCTGTAAATCCCGGTGGGCCGCCCGATGTCCGCCACCCGCCGATACACTGCCGCCGGCGAGGAGGTGGGCAGCGGAATCTGCGCGTTTAGCCAGTGGTTCAGCGACATGCTGCGGTTGTAAGGCTGGCCGACCAGCGGGTCCACATACTTGTCCGCCGGGCAGCGGTAAATCTTGGCCGATCCGGCATAGCGGCCGAGCAGAGCTTGGGTGATGAATGCGTCGTTCGTGGCGCAGTTCGGGAAAGATGCCTGGCCCGATTTCAGCCACCCGGCCACCCAAGCCTCATTGGTCTGGCTCAAGTTTGGCGCGGCCCAGTTGCGCACCAGCCTGCCGTCCATGTCCTCCGCGTAAAGCGTGCCCGCAAGCTGGAGCTGCTTCATGTTGCTGGTGCACTGAATGCCTTGGGCTTTGGCTTTGGCCTTGCCGAGCGCGGGCAAAAGCATCCCGGCAAGAATCGCGATGATGGCGATGACGACAAGCAGTTCGATGAGGGTGAAACCAGCCGTGGAGGTGATCCGATAAGTTTTCATGGATAGGCTAATTCTTGGTGGAGCCGGAGGGTTCGATAGCCAGTTCCGCCACCTGCAATTCGGTGTCGTCAGTGGAACTGGTAATGAAGATGAGTGAGACCTGTCCTCGCTCGGGTGGAGCGGGATGTTTCTGGATGAGCGGGCGAAACTCACCCAATGAAATGACTGCCGTGCGCCAACCGTCTTTTCCCGGCTGGGTCGTCTCTTTGGGGATGCGGACCTCGAAGTTCCCGCCGAATCTTCCATCCGCCTTCTGAACTCCCAGCATTACCCGCAGCGAAGCCGGCTGCGCGGTGCGCCAGCGGAGCCGCAAGACGCTGTCCGGCCCCAGGGTGACGAGATGAGCGCCGTTGCCGCGCGCGGTAATGCCAAGCTGATAAACTGGCATTCCGTCCTCTCGCTGACCCGCGACGCACGGCACGGCCCGCACGAAGGCCGGCTCCGCACCGCTGGCCGGCTGCCAGTCCCCTTTCCAGCTGGCCTCGGGTGGCTGCGTAAAAGTCCGCCACCACCGCACCGGCGGAGCGGAACCCGTGCTCGCTTGAAACCTTTCGGTCTGGCCAAGCGTAGCGACGGCAGTTTGCTGACTGGTGACGTCGAGCACCTCCCCGTCGGTCAGCCGCTCCAGGCGCACGCGGCCCTCTTCGACGTTTAACGTGGTCTGGTCCGCCCCGGCGGTGACGGTGAACACAGTGCCCAACACCTCAAGCATCGCCGTCGGCGTGCGAACGAGCAACGGCCGGCCGGGTGGCTGCGGGAGAACTTCAAAGGCGAGCAAGCCGGCCTTCAGGCGCAATTGCTTCTGCCGGTCCTCCGCCAGTGCCACCTCGGTTCTGTTACCCAGCGTGACCCGCGTGCCGTCAGTGAACCGCAACTGTGCCATCGCCCCCTCGCTCGCCGTCTCGAACATCCCGGCAGACAACTGCTGTCCCCGCGTCAGTCCAGTTCGCAATTCGCCCGTCGGCCCGGTCCAGTTCAGCGCGCCGGTCACGTCCTCGATTTCCACGACCACACTGGAAGTGCCATGCCGGCCATCGAACCAGAACGCCACGGCGCAGCCCAGCACCACCACCGACGCCGCCAGCGCCAGCCACGCGGTGCGGGAGAACCGGGCAGAAATCAACTCCACCCCGGCCACTTCAGGCTTTGGCGATTGCCAGCGCTGCTCGCGCGCCAAGTCGCCGAGCGCCACCACCTGCCCGGCCACGTCGCGCAGCCACGCACGCGCGACGGCATCCCCACGGAGCCACGCTGACAGCTCACGCGTCTCGGCCTCAGTCAAACGGCCATCAAGGTATCTCATCAGCAGATGCTCGTGCTTGGCGCGCGTGGTCATGGAGGAGCGGAGCTGAAGGTGGCTTCGTCAGTGGTCAGGCGGCGCTCGATGCACGTCTTGAGCGCGCGATGCAGACGGGAAAGCCGTTGATAAACCGCTTCCAATCCGAGGCCCGTCGCTCGCGCGACCTCCTCGCACTGTCGGCCCTCGAAATAGCGCAGTTCCAAAAGTCGTCGCCCCTCGGCCGGGGCAAGCTCTAGACACTCACGCAACGCGTCCACGCGCGGGCCGCTCGTCGGCTCGGCCGCCCACTCGGCTTCTAGCAACTCCAGCACATCAACCTCCAGTGGAACCAGCCCTGTCCGCTGTCGACGCAGCCAATCAATCGCCTCGTGTCGCACCGTGACGTGTGCCCAGGAAAGCAACTGCGCTTCCTGCTCGAACGGAACGCCCTTGGTCAGAGCCTTCACCGAGACATTCTGAAAAATGTCTTCCGCCGCCTGCGCATCGCGCACCACCAGCCACGCGGCCGCCGAGAGGCGGGAGCGGGCGGCGAACAGGACGCGAACGATGATTTCCTGAGACAAGGCCATGCCGGTTTGAGAGAGAAACGCAACGGGAGCCGAAATCCTGACAGGAATTCGCAGTCTCCGTAGAAACCAAGCCGCGTGAAACCTGCGACCTGGTCCTTCAGCGCTCGAGTTGTGCAGCCGGAGTTGCCAGCCTCGCCGCCAGTCGCACGGCGGCGAAGAGGTTCTCCGCGCTGGCCTTGCCCTGCCACGCGATGTCGAACGCAGTGCCGTGGTCCACGCTGGTGCGGACAACCGGCAGTCCGAGCGTGGTGTTGACCGCGCTGTCGAAGGCCAGCGCCTTGAGCGGGATGAGCGCCTGGTCGTGATACATGCAGATAAAGGCGTCCGTCTCGCAGCGGCGCGCGGGGAGGAACGCGGTGTCCGGCGAG
>CAIPBN010000023.1 GCA_903863315.1 uncultured Verrucomicrobiota bacterium
CGGGACGGCTCGTTTCCCGGTGCTTACGCCGCTCGCTGCCCATTGCGAGCTGGGCACTTCGCCTTCGCACAGATGATCCCGTTGCCACGCGGCGACCAGATGCGGGAGAACTTGCGGAACAGGACCATGTTCGTCACCAGCGGGATCCCGTGGGTGGCGAGGAACACGCGCTTGGGTTTTAGGCCACGACCATAGACCACGACCCAATGCGCGTCGGCCGCGCCGGGGTTGTGGAGCGCGACGAGGACCGGACGACCCGCGTCCATCGCGGTGCACAGGTCGGCGAAGGTGAGGTCGTGGCGTTCACTGACGCGCAGGCCGCTCTGGCGCAGTGCGCGGATGAGCCGGTAGGTGGCGGTGCCGTTCTCCGGGTGCGGACTCACCCGCGCGTAAAAGGCGGTGAAGCTGGCGCGGGGCTTGAAATGCTTCAGCGCCATGAAGCCGGCGACCGCGCCGCAGCCGTAGGAGTCGAGCTGGGCATACCCTGGCAAGTTGAGGGTGACTTCGTCAGGACCGCTGGCCCGGCGCAGAGGGACGCGGGTCGCCACGCAGCCGGTCCAGTCGGACAGGGCATCGAGGGTCTTGGTGAACAGTTGCTTGAGCATGGCGGTGATCGCCGCCGGACGCGGACGGAGGTTGGGACTCCGTCCGCGCCAGGTTGGCTTGGGAGGCGCGGCTAAGATGCGCCTAGGCCGTCCGGCGTTCCAGCCGGCAGGCGAGCTGTTCGCGGAATGAACGAATGTTCTCCTGCCACGCCGGGGCCTGCTGGAGCCAGTCGAGCAGTTCCTCGCCCATGAACGAGCGCACCGCCTGCGGCAGGGTCTGGCGCCACGTCTGCACGGTCGAGCGGGACACGGCGTGTTCGTCCGCGACGGTCTGCAAGGGAAGCTCGTGGGCCAAACAGTTCAGGATGGCCCGCGTGCGCGCATCCAGCGTGGCGAGGAACGCCTGCCAGTCGAGGTTGCGCGCCGCTGTCTGGGCCGGATCTTCGGCCTCGCTGGCGAGCACGTCCCCGAGCGTAAACGGGTCGTCCAAGGACTCGTCAGCGGGAGCGACTGGCGCTGCCAGGGAATGCAGGCGGCTGTGGCCGAGGATCTGCGTGCGCGTGCCCATGGCGTCGCTGCGGCCCGCGCTGTGCGAGCGCCGGCCGGAGCGGAGGTGCAGCAGCGTGTAATAGGCGACGTTGCCGGGGGTCACGGCTTTGCCCTTGGCCCGGGCACGGGTCAGGATGCGGGCGGCCATCAGGGTTGCGTCTTGCAACACTTCCTCGGCGTCCTCGGCACCGACGAAGGCAACGTGGTGGGGAATGAGGTGGCGGAGGCGGGGGACAATTTCATTGCTGAGGACATTATCAACATGGGAACTCATGGGGGATCTCCTGGGGTGAACCAACGTGGACCCGGGGACAACCGCTCCCGCCAGCGGCAGGAGATCACGGCCGTGACGGGGAAGGGACAGCGTGGCTGGCCTTCAAAGGTTTATAGCGCTGGAAGGAGGGGCTGTTGCCTCCGATCCACATTCGACCGGCAAAAGGTGGTTGGTGTTGAGCACCTCTGCGAGGAACTCCCCAGCCCTACCAACGCGCTTCTCGACCGTGGCGTCATGGCCAAGAGCCTCTTTCCGTCAAATTCTTATCACAAGGAGTATTCCCAGCACAAAACAGCGTTAAAGGGGCATGTCTCCGGATCGGGCTAGGGAGGGCTGCAAAGTGTCCAAGAAGTGTCCAAGCAGAAATCTACGGAAACTGGAGTGCTGTAGAAACCATTGATTCTATTGGTGCGCCGGGCAGGACTCGAACCTGCAACCTTCTGATCCGAAGTCAGAAGCTCTATCCAATTGAGCTACCAGCGCCTCAACGCGAGCATGCGTTGAGGCGCAGCGTAG
>CAIPBN010000024.1 GCA_903863315.1 uncultured Verrucomicrobiota bacterium
ATGCAGAGGTCGTCAATGCACTGCGCGACGTGCGGGAACAACTCGCTGACGGGGAGGCCGGACTGGCCGTAGTTCTGAAACTTCCACGGCGACTTGAGGAGTTCGCCGGTGGCGGCGAACTGCACGCGGGGCTTCGCGCCGGGGAAGGGCTTACCGTCGTCGCGGTCGAGGAGCGGCTTGGGGTCGAAGGTGTCCATGTGCGACGGACCGCCCTTCATGAAGAGGAAGATGACGCGCTTGGCGCGGGGCGCGACGTGCGGTGGTTTCGCCGACGCAGGCGAAGGGGACTTTTCCGCCAGCAAGGAGGACGCGGCGAGCCAGCCGAAGCCGACGGCCGAGCGCTGGAGCGCGGCGCGGCGGCTAAGGAGCGTGGGCTCGAACGCGGGTTTCATGGCCACAGACTAACAGAAAAGCTGACGCGGCCAAGGTCGGCGCTCATTCGAGGCGTTTTACCTGCCGCCGCCAGTCGGCCAACAGCCTCTCCCGAATAACGGAGGTCAGCAGCGCGGTCGGGACAGCCTGATTATCAATGGCAACCACCTCAATCAGACCCCATGAGCTCAGCGTGAGGAAACAAGCATCGGCACGGAGCAATCGGTCCAAACCGGCGCGTGATTCGCTGGTCGGGAGTTGGCCTGAGGACGCCCAGTCCAAAACCCAGGCGCGGGTGATGCCCGGCAAGGCACCAGCGGAAATCGGTGGGGTGTGCAGTGTGCCGCCCTCAATCCAGAAGACGTTCGCACTCGCTGCCTCGACCACTTCGTTCCGGGTGTTCAGCAACAGTGCCTCATCGGCCCCTGCGGCTTCGGCCTCGGCGCGGGCGAGGACGTGGAGGAGCTTGTTCGCGGACTTGCAGGCGGTGAGCGCGTCGGCAAAAGGCACACGCAACGAGGCGGTGTGGAGTTTCCACTGCGGCGTCTGGGGACCGAGTTCGGGCGCGGGGTGCAGCGACATCACGAATGTTGGTGCGTCGGCGCCGCGCGGAGAGTAGCCGCGTTGGCCGACACCGCGCGAGAGCGTGAGGCGGAGAATGGCGTCGGAGAGCTCGTTTTGCCGGCTGAGTTCGCGGGCTTGGGCCCTGAGGAAATCGGAAGCGAACGGCAGCTTGAGTTTCAGCATCTCCGCGCCATCCGCGAGCCGCCGCCAGTGGCCGCCCCAATCTAGCGGCACGCCGTTCATCACGCGCAGCGTCTCGAACAGCCCGTCGCCGTAGAGGAAGCCCCGGTCGAAGGCGGACACGACCGCCTGCTCAGCCGGGACGAACTGGCCATTGAGAAAAACTTTCACGCTTGGAGCTGCAAGCGCTGGTTGAAGGCCACGGCTTCCGCATAGCGCACGCCGGTGCCGCCAAAAATGTCGAGCGCCGAGCCGATGGTGAGATGCACGCGGCCCTGGCCGGCCTGGGTGACGGCTGCCAAGTCCGCCAGCGAACGGGCTCCCCCGGCGTAGGTCACCGGGATGGGCGACCACTGCGCCAGCTTGTCCACCAGCGCCAAATCCACGCCCTGGCACAGCCCTTCCACATCCACCGCATGCACCAGAAACTCCGCGCAATGGCCGGCCAGCCGGGCCAGGGCCGCTTCGCTCACGGTGAACTCGGTGAACTTCTGCCAGCGATCCGTGACCACCCAGTATTCTCCGTCCCGCTGCCGGCAGCTCAAGTCCAGCACCAGCCGCTCCTTGCCAATCGCCGCTACCAGCGCCTGCACGCGGTCGAAATCCAGCCGGCCATCGCGGAAGACCCAGGAGGTGACGATCACATGGGACGCGCCGGCGTCGAGCCAGCCCCGGGCATTGTCGAGGTTCACGCCCCCACCCAGATGCAGTCCGCCAGGATAGGCCCCGAGCGCGGCACGGGCGGCGGCTTCATTGCCCGGTCCCAACTGGATGACGTGACCGCCTTGAAGCCCGTCGCGACGGTAGAGCTCGGCAAACCACGCGGCGGGGCGTTCGCTGACGAAGTTGGTGCGCAGGCCGGCCCCGCTGTCTTGCAGCGAGCCGCCGACGATTTGCTTCACCTTACCGTCGTGGAGGTCAATGCAGGGCCGGAACACGCGCGGAGCGTAGGCGGGCGGCGGACCGGCTTCAAGCCGTAGCGCGCCGCTCAGCGGACGACAAACGACAAATCAACTTCAGCAGGCATGGACGAAGGCACCCGCCGCTGCAGGTTCACCTCAAAGGGCCGCGCGAGGCTGTTGCCCGCTTGATCTTCGATCGCCGTCCCGACCCGCAACACATGCGGTCCCGCAGTCCAGGCCCGCTCTGGAACAAACCGCCAGGCCTGCTCGCCAGGCTCGACGGTGATGATGCCAGCGACGGCATCCGCCGCCTGCATCACGCGCAACTGGCGGTGCAGCGTCGCCCAGTCCAAGGGGTGCGGGAAGGCGACGCGCAACGCGTCGCGCGCGCCAGCGGCGGGAGCCTGGAGCTGCCAACTGTTCGTGGTGAGCTGCTCGTGCAAGGGGGAAACCGCCCGGAAGGCTTTGGTCACATCCCCGCCCAATGGCACGCCGCGCGCCGAGGGCCATCGCCCGTCGATGACCAGCCGGTAATCGCCGCCTTCGACCAGCACGGGCCCGAACTCGACATTGAGGTTCACGCCCGTCTTTTGCCGGCCCGGGTGAAACCACAGCGTCAACCGCCGGCCATCCGGCGACCACAGCTCCGTCTCGCGGAAGGGGGCTTCCACCGGTTTCCCGCGCGCGTCCACCAGCCGGCAGTAGTTGAGGAACACGCCGCTCTCCATCGGCTCGGAGAAGACGAGGTAGAACTTCAGATGGTTCGCCGGCAGGCGGTCGGTGCTGGGATAGATGGCGAGCAACTTCGGCGCGGCGGCAGGCGCTGGAGCGGCGGTGCGGTGCTCGGCCCGCAGGCTGAGGCCTGGGCGTTCGAGCCGCGCGGTGTAGGTCAGGCCGGGCAGCAACGGCAGGCTGGGACGGAAGCGGAGTTGCGCGCCGACTAGCGAATAAGTGCCTGCGAGCGGAGCGGTGCCGGGCTTCGCATCACCGAGCCACAACGCAAACCACGGCAGCGCGCTGCGGCTTAGTCCTTCCACCGAGTTGGTTTGCCAGAAGCTTCGATCGCGCGCCTCGGCGAAGAGTTCGGTTTGCAGCGGCTCGCCAACGGGTGATTCAAAACGAAGCGCGACGGGGGGAGGCGCTGCGGTTGCCAATTGAGCGAGGAGGACCGCAGCCAGCCATCTGAGCAGACCGAGGCTGAACAATTGCCGGGACGAACCGGAGGCTGCGAAGCCGGAGCGCCGGCTTCCAGCCGGCTTAACGCTGCCGAGAGCAAAACGGCGGAGGGTCTCGGGACGAGGGATGGCCAGACTTGGTGGTGATGCGGGAGGCATTGGCCGATCCATCGGTTTCGACCGGATTACGGTTTAAGCCGGCTGGAAGCCGGCGCTCCGCCGCGAACCTTCACGGCAGCGGCGCGATCTCCAGCGCGAGGGCGTTGCCTTGCTCGCGCAGGACCACGACCTCGCTGTTGCTGAGCTTGTCCACATGCACCGCGCCAAACA
>CAIPBN010000025.1 GCA_903863315.1 uncultured Verrucomicrobiota bacterium
CCGCACACGGTCAGTTGCCCATCCCGCTCACCGAGAGGACCTCGCCGGGTTCGCACTCGGCGACCACCTCGAATGGTCGGCAGCACACTTCGCAATCCGTGACAAAGCACTGCGAGGCCAGGCTGGTGTCCAGCACCAGCTCCATGGACTGGCCGCAAAACGGACAAGTGATGGTCGCCGAGTCTTCCATTCGGGCCGGGCTATTCCACCACGCGCATCTGGACGGCGTCCACGATCTGGCTGCCGCAGCTCATCGCGCTGATGATGACCGCAGTGTGCCCGCGATGAATCAGGCCACCGTCGCGCAACTTGGTCAGGGCGGCGGCGATGTTGTTCTCCGGGTTGGCCATGTCGAAGGGGATGATCACCGGGGTGATGCCCCAGTTGAGGGCCAGTGAGTCCGCCAGCGGCCAGCTTTCGCACACGGCAAAGATGGGCGAGTGGCGCGGGCGCAGCCATGAAGTCCACCGGGCCATGTTGCCGCGCCGCGTGAAGACGATGATGGCCTCGGCACGGAGCTGGTCTGCCATGACCACGGCGCTCTTCACCAGTTTCTGGCGCGGACTCGTCAACTCAGCCCGCTCATGGTAGCCGGCGTTGCCGCTGCGCTCGATGCGGCGGGCGATGCGATCGAACACCTCGATGCACTTCACCGGGTATTTGCCCACGGTGGTCTCGCCGGAGAGCATGATGGCGTCGGACTGCTCGAACACGGCGTTGGCCACGTCGGTGATTTCCGCCCGCGTGGGCATGGGGTTTTCGATCATGCTTTCCAGCATGTGCGTGGCGACGATGACCGGCTTGCCGACGCGCAGGCAGGTTTTGACCACCTTGCGCTGGATGATGGGAAGCTCCTCGTAAGGCACCTCGATGCCCAGATCGCCGCGCGCCACCATGATGCCGTCGGCCTCGGCGATGATCTCGTCAATGTTCTTCACCGCGGATTGGTCCTCGATCTTGGCGATGAGCTGTGGGCGGTGCTTCGAGCCTTCGGTGAGGGCCCGGAGCTGCATGATGTCCTTGGCCTCGCGCACGAAGGAGAGCGCGATGTAGTCCACCCCGACCTCCAGGCCGAGCGCCACGTCCGCGATGTCCTTCGCAGTGAGCGCGGGGAGGCTGACCTTCACGCCGGGGAGGTTGATGTGCCGCCGGCTGCCCAGCGTGCCGGGCGTGAGCACCTCGCAGGTGACGTGGTTGGCGTGCTTGGACAACACCTTCATGTGGATGCCGCCATTGTCGAACAGCACCACGTCTCCGACGCTGATGTCGTTGACGAAGTTTTCGTAGTTCACGTCCACGGAGTGCTCCTCCTCGCTCTTCTCCCCGCGCACGGTGAGGGTGAACTTCTGTCCGGGCTTGAGGTCCAGCGGCACCGGGAGATCGCCGGTGCGGATCGCGGGGCCCTGCGTGTCCATGAGGATGCCGACGGAGCACTTGCGGGCCTCGGCGGCGGCGCGGAGGTGCTTCACCGTCGCGCGCACCCAGTCATGCGGCGCGTGGGACATGTTCAGGCGGGCGATGTTCATGCCGGCGGCAACAAGCTGCCCGATCATCTCGGGTGAACTGGTGGCGGGGCCGAGGGTGGCAATGATTTTGGTGCGGCGCATAAGCAGTGTATCGGGGAAACACGCGGCTGGCGGCTGCCAGCGCATGAGCCGCACCTTAGCCCTCGCGCGCGGGATTGAAAGGGGGAAGTGCAGCCCGCCGCCTGAAAAAACCCTTTGCGCGCCCGCGCCCGTTCGCTAGGTTCGGGCTGCGGTTTGTCCGATGGTGTAATGGTAGCACAAGGCCCTTTGGAGGCCTTTGTCATGGTTCGAATCCATGTCGGACAGCCAAATCTTCCGCCTTCGCAGTCATCCTTCGGAACCAGTTCTCGGTCGGGGACCTGCTGGGACAGAATCTCCGCTTTACCCCCACCGATCCCTTGCTAGCCTTGGCCGGTATCCAGCAGACCAACTCACCGCCACCATGCGCACGTTCAACCGCCGTTCTTTCCTCCGTCACTCGTCAACCTTCGCCGCCACCGCCGCCTCGCTGCACCTCGCCAGCGGCGTGCGGGCGCAAAGCCCGAACGGCAAGTTCACCATCGCCTTCATCGGCCCGGGCGGCATGGGCACCTATCATCTCAAGACCTTCGTGCAGAATGATCAGGTGGACATCGCTTACGTTTGCGATGTGGATCAGAACCGTCTCGCCGCGGCCGTGAAGAATGTCGAGGCCAGCGGGCGCAAGGCTCCCAAAGCCGTCGGCGACCTGCGGCGCGTTCTCGAGGACAAGTCCGTGGACGCCGTGATCATCGCCACGCCCGACCACTGGCATGCCCCCGCCGCCATCCTCGCCTGCGACGCCGGCAAGCATGTCTATGTGGAGAAGCCCGGCTCGCACAACATCCGCGAAGGCCGGTTGATGATTGAAGCGGCCCGGCGCACCAAACGCGTGGTGCAAGTCGGCACGCAGACCCGCAGCTCGGCCCACATGGCGGCCGCAACAGAGAAGGTGCGCAGCGGCGCAATCGGCGAAGTCCTGGCCTGCCGGGTCTGGAACAGCCAGCTCCGCCGCAACGTCGGCAAGGCCCAGCCTTCCACGCCGCCAGCGCATCTCGACTTCGACACTTGGATCGGCCCTGCGCCCATGGTGCCCTACAAGTCCACGCTGTTGCACGGCATCTGGCGCTGGCAGTTCGCCTTCGGCAGCGGCGACATGGGCAACGACGGCGTCCACGACCTCGACGTGGGCCTGTGGGGGCTGGACGTCGGTTTCCGTCACCCGGACCGCATCGCGGCGCTGGGCGGCAAGTATTTCTTCGACGACGACCAGCAGTTCCCCGACACGCAGACGTGCGTCTTCGAGTGGAATTTGGCGGGCGGCAAAAAGAAGCAGCTCATCTATGAGCAGCGCATCTGGGCCCCCTATGTGCAGGAAGGCTACGAGAATGGCGACGCTTGGTATGGCACCAAGGGCTACGTCATTGGCGGCAAGGAATCCGGCTGGCAGATGTTCGAGGCCAAGAACAAGCCCGTCGCCTCCGGCAAGGGATCGCCCGACCTCCCCGCGCATCACCGCAACTTCCTTGATTGCATCAAGACCGGCGCGCGCCCCAATGCCGACGTGGAAATCCACCACTACTCCGCGAGCCTCTGCCACCTGGGCAACATCGCCACGCGGCTCGGCCGCACGCTGAACTTCGACTCCGCCAAGGAGCAGTTCATCGGCGACCCCGAAGCCAACGCGCTGGTGCGCCGCGAATATCGCAAAGAGGGGCACTGGAGCGTGCCGCGCGGCGTATAGCCATGAACTGTGAGGGAGCGCTCCTGCCCCCAAGTTCCGCCCTAAAAAGCGGTGCGCAGCGGCCAGGCGTTTTCGCCAGCGCCACGTAGCGCCGGCCTCCGGCCGGCCGTGCCGCAAGCGTCCTCGCTTGCCCGGTGGGGCGAGCTCGGGCAGTGCCCGAACGCCCCCTGTCCGCCTCGCCGCAGCCTTTGAGATTGCCCGCCCCCGTCGCCACGCGTAGTAATTCGCCCCGCTACAAACGTCATGGCCGCACCCTTCTCGCACCTCAAAGACCTCGACTACTCCGTCGTGCAGCAGTGCATGCACTGCGGCCTCTGCCTGCCCACCTGCCCGACCTACGACGCCACCAAGCTCGAGCGCAACTCCCCGCGCGGTCGGATCTCCCTCATGCGCGCCATCGCGGACGGACGGCTCAGTCCCACGGAGGCCTTCGCGGAGGAGATGTATTTCTGCCTCGGCTGCCTCGCGTGCATGACCGCCTGCCCGGCGGGGGTGAACTACGCCGAGCTGTTCGAGCACGCCCGCGCCGAGGCCGAGGCCAGCGGCGTGTTGAACAACCCCAAGCGCAACGCCATCCGCGCCTTCAGCGTCGGCTGGCTGTTCATGGACTTGAACCGATTGAAGGTGCTCGGCTTCGCCATGCGCCTCTACCAGCAGCTCGGTCTGCAATGGCTCGTGCGCAACAGCGGCGTGATGAAGCTCATGCCCCAGCGCCTCCGCGAGCTGGAGGCCATGACGCCCGACATTCAGCCCGCGCTTTCCTCCGACCTCATCGCGCCCGTCACGCCCGCGCGCGGCCCGCAACGCTACCGCGTCGCCATGCTCACCGGCTGCGCGCAGGACCTCATCTTCAGCGACGTGAACGTGGACACCGTCGAGGTGCTCGCGCGCAACGGCTGCGAAGTCATCACCCCGCCCGAGCAGAGTTGCTGCGGCTCGCTGCACGCGCACAACGGCGAATGGGAACTCGCCCAACGCCTCGCCCGCCGGAACATTGACCAGTTCCCGCCCGACCA
>CAIPBN010000026.1 GCA_903863315.1 uncultured Verrucomicrobiota bacterium
CCCGGGTGGGGCCAGTCGTTGGTGGCTGCATCAGTCCCTGACTTCGCTCGCCGCAGACCTCGCCCGGCTCGGCTCCCGGTTGGTGTTGCGGCGGGGGAGCAGCCTTCACGAACTGCTCACCCTCGCGGCGGAAACCGGAGCTGGAGCCGTGTTCTGGAACCGTCGTTACGAGCCGCTCATCACCACCCGCGACACGGAGATCAAGCAGCGGCTGTCAGCCAGCGGACTCATTGCTGAAAGTTGCAACGGCGCGCTGCTGTTCGAGCCGTGGACGATTCAGAACAAGAGCGGCCATCCGTTTCAGGTCTTCACGCCGTTCTGGAAAACCTGCGTCGCCAAGGACGTGCCGACTCGGTTGCCCGCGCCACGTTCATTGCCGGCACCAGCCAAGTGGCCCCAGTCCCCGTCACTGGCGGAACTCGATCTGCTGCCCAAACCGGATTGGGCCGGCGGCCTGAGAACTGCCTGGCGACCGGGGGAAGCGGGAGCGCAGACGGCTCTCCGTCACTTCTGCGAAACCGCCTTCGCCGGTTACACGGCGAATCGCAACCGGCCGGACCTTACCGGCACCTCGCGACTTTCCCCGCATCTGCACTTTGGCGAACTGGGGCCGCGCCAGGTCTGGGCCGCGTTGCGGGCCCACGCGGAGGCGCATGGTCTGCCGGAATCGGCGTGGCGCGGCAGCCAGTTTCTGGCGGAAGTCGGCTGGCGCGAGTTCGCGCATCACCTGCTGTATCATTTCCCCCGCACGCCCACCGAGCCGCTCCGACCGGAGTTTGCGAAGTTCCCGTGGCGTGAGGACGCCGACCAGTTGCGCGCCTGGCAGCGCGGCCGCACGGGTTATCCGCTGGTGGATGCCGGGATGCGCGAACTCTGGACCACCGGCTGGATGCACAACCGCGTGCGCATGGTGGTGGCCAGCTTCCTCGTGAAGGATTTGCTGCTCCCGTGGCAGCTCGGGGCCCGGTGGTTTTGGGACACGCTCGTGGACGCCGACCTCGCGCAAAACACGCTGGGCTGGCAATGGACCGCCGGCTGCGGCGCGGATGCGGCCCCCTATTTCCGCGTGTTCAACCCCGTCAGTCAGGGGGAGAAGTTCGATCCGCAAGGTGACTACGTCCGGCGCTGGGTGCCCGAGCTCGCGCGCCTGCCCGCCGAGTGGATTCATCAGCCATGGACCGCGCCCGCGAACGTGCTGGCCCACGCTGGCGTGCAGTTGGATGGCAACTATCCCCGGCCCATCGTCAGCCACGCCATCGCCCGGGAAGTCGCCTTGGAAGCCTATGCGCAGATGAAGTCCCGGTTGTAAATCGGCACTGCTTTCTGACGCTGCTACTTCGTCGGCTTGGCGGGCGGCTTTTCCTTGAAGGCGGAGCGGAGCAACCAGTGATGCTTCAGTCCCTGCACCAACTGGTCTGTATGCACGATGGCCGATGACACTTCGCTGACCAAGTTGGTGTTGGCCTCGACCTGCGCGTTCAGGTTGCTCGTGAGGTTCGCCAGGTTGGACAGCGAGCGATCGAGGTTCAGCGCCAGCATGGTGATGTTCGTGTCCGTGCGGGCGATGGTCCCGTCGGCAGTGTTCAACAGTTTGCGGGTGTCCGTGAGCATCTGGTTCGCGTTGCTGAACGTGGTGCGGGCCTCGGCCAGCGTGGTGCGGACGGACAGCAGGGTCTGCTCGGCGGACGCGTTCAGGTTCGTCGGCAGCAGCCAGGTTCCGAGGGAACCCGCGGGGTTGGTGAGATTGGCGGAGATGCGGTGGAGATTGGTGCTGACCGGGTGGAAGCTGGCGACGAGCTGGTTGGCATTGCTCATGATGGGCTTCAGCTCGGCGACCCGCGCATCGAGGTTGGTGATCGTGCGCGTGGTGGTGGCCAGCAGGGCAGCGACCTGGTTGGTGAGCCCGAGCAGGTTGGGCAGCGCGGCCTCGGCCTGGGCGAGGAGATTCTCGGCGCGCTTGGACAAGGCGGGCGTCTCGTCCGCGAGGAGCCAGTAGGGTTTGCGGTAGTCGGCGAAGTTGGTGTAGCCGCCTTGAGTATCAACCCACACCTCGCTGATCCGCTTGCCGTCCAGTTTGTAGATAGCGTTCAGGTTTTTCTTCGTTCCGTTGGCATTCGTGTAGCCGTTCCAGCCGCCCTTCATGACTTCGAGATAGCGACCACCGAGAAAGTCCGCCGAAACTACCCGCACCCGCGAGTCGGTCCACATGTAACCGATGTAGTCGCCTTTGACAGTGAACTCGACATAGACATCGTAGTCCTTGCCCGGGTCCTCGGCGGTGATGCGCTGAATCTCGCCCACCGGAAAGCCGAGCATCCGGACCGCGTCGCCCTCCTTGAGCCCGGCGGCACTGTCCACGTAGGTGAAGAACGGGGCCTTGACCTCCAGCCAGCCTTTGCGCTGGGCGGTATGGTAGATGTAATAACTGAAGCCCGAGAGCAACAGGACTGTGGCGACGATGACGAACACCCCCACCGTGCGCTCAACGCGTCCAAGTCGGGTGCGGAGTTGCGGGGTAAGATCTTGAAGTGCCATGGAATGCTAGAGGCTGGGAAACAGGCCGGTGGGGAACGGTCCCGTTCTGCTGCGGTGAGTGGCCAGGGTGTGGTTCATAAAGTCATCAGATCCTCCAGCGCGGGCTCCGTGTGCGCGGCCATCTCCGCCCGTCCGCCCAAGCTGCACCAGCGTCCGCTTTGCAACAGCGCGAACTGGTGCGCCCGCGTGCGCCAAGGCCGCAGGTCGTCAGTCGTCGCCACCAAGGTCAGCGGCTTGCCCGCCAGCCAGGGGTGTCCGGCGTTCAGCGCCCCAAGCAGGTCCAGCCACCAGCGCACCTGGCGCGGATCGAGCCCCGCCAGCGGATTGTCGAGCAGCAGCACCTCGGGTCGCAGCACCAGCGCGCGGGCCAGTGCCGCTCGCTGCCGCCAACTGCGATTGAGCTGGCTGGCCGGTTCGTCCGCCAGTTCCGTGAGTCCGGTCAGGGCCAGCACGGTTGCCACCGCTTCACGAGTGTCCTCGGGCGGGCAATTTTGATGGTAACAGAGGGGCAGCGCCACATTCTGCCGCACCGACATCTGCCCGAAGAGCCGCCCGCCGTTTTCAAAGACCAGCCCAATGCGCTGGCGATCCACCACCAAATCCGACTGGCGCAGGACTTCGGGCGACTCGCCAAAAAGGAATTGTTTCCCTGCCGCGGGCCGCTGCAAACCAGCCACCGTCGCGAGCCAGTCGCTCTTGCCCGACCATTGCAGCCCGCCCACCGCCCAATACTCGCCCGGCAGCAACCGCCAGCTCACCCCCCGGATCAGAGTCAACTCCAGGTTCCCAGCGGACGCGATGTCCGCTTCCACAAGTTCGAGGAGGGGAGCAGCAGGCGATGAATCGGCGGTGCTCATGCCTACATCAGGAGATAGACCAAGATGAACAGCGCGTCGGCAAACACGCAGCCCACGACGCATTGCGAGACGGCCGCCGTGGTGGCGTCCGAGACTTCTTCCAACCGGAGTCGTTGCGCGAGTCCATGATAGCAGGTGACCACCGCGATGATCGTGCCGTAGGTCACGGTCTTGAGGCCCAGCAGCAGGAAGTCCTGCCAGACCAGGGCCTGCGCGATCTGGTTGAAGTAAGCCGCCGGCAGGAGCGGCACATCCTGCAGAAACACAAAGAGATAGCCGCTGACCACCGCTGTGATGATGAGATACACCGTCAGTGAGAAAATCGCCGCCGCCAGCCCGATGACCCGGGGCATCACCAGATAATGCACCGGGTCAATGCCCAGCGCCTCCAGCGCCTCGACCTCGCCCTGCGCGCGGCTCAGGCCCAGCTCGATCACGATCGCCGTGCCCACCCGGGCCATCACGAGCAACGCCGCGGCCAGCGGCCCCAGTTCGCGGACGAGCACCGTCACCATCACGCTGCCGGCGTATTGCTCGGCCCCGATCTTGGTGAGCAGGGAGACGGTCTGTCCCACAATCACCAATCCCAAGGCGATGCCCAGGAAGAGCACGCCCGGCAGCAGCCGCACCCCGGCCCGTTCGATCTCCGCCCGGATGAGCGGATGTGTCACCCGCCAGGCCGTGTTGAACTTGGTGAACGTGACGCCCAGCGTGATCAGCGCAAACGCCCCAACCCCTTGAATCGTTTGCAGCAGGCGAAAACTCTGCCGGCCCACGAAGTTGAGGTAAGACTGCGGCAGCGGCAGCGCCAATGCATCCTGCAACAGCGAAGCACTACTTGGCTTGGCAGGCTCTTTTTCCACGGGCGCAGCTTAGGCGGCGACCCACGGATGGAACAATCTATTTTGAGTGAGGCGACCCAGTGACGTTGCTTCCGAGGCGCGCGATTGACGCTCCGATGCTCGGGCTTCTAACTTCCCGTCACGCACCATGCCAACTTCCTCTCCTCATCCGTCTCGACGCGCCTTTCTCGCCACGACCGCTGCTGCTGCAAGTTCCCTCAGCGCCTGTTCCACCATGCCTTCCGCTTCGACCTCGAAGGGCTACATCGACGCCCATGTCCACGTCTGGACGCCGGACACCAAGGCCTTCCCGCTCGCACCGGATTATCAACCTTCCGCGATGCAGCCGCCGAGCTTCACGCCGGAGGAGATTCTCGCCATCGCCCGGCCCCACGGCGTCACGCGCATCGTGCTCATCCAGATGAGTTTCTACCGTTTAGACAACCGCTACATGCTTGATGCGATGCAGCGCTTCCCCGGCGTGTTCGCCGGCGTGGGCATCGTGGATGGCAGCGCTGCTCGTCCACAGGATGCGATGCGCGAACTTGCGAAGCAGGGCGTGCGCGGCTTTCGCATCAACCCCGGCTCGCAGACCATTGACGCCTGGCTCGGCTCGCCCGGCATGGCTGAGATGTGGAAGTGCGCCGGTGACGAAGGCCTTGCCCTCTGCCCGCTGGTCGGCCCCAACGCGCTTCCCGGCCTTGCGGCGATGTGCGCGAAATACCCCCGCACCCGCGTGGTGCTTGACCACTTCGCCCGCATTGGTGTGAGCGGCCAGTTCCTCGAAGCGGACATCAACTCCCTTTGTGCGTTGGCGAAGTTCCCACATGTCCATGTGAAAGCCTCGGCCTTCTACGCGTTCGGCCAAAAGCGCGCGCCCTATCTCGATTTCGGCCCGATGATCCGCCGCCTCCGCGACACCTTCGGCCCGCAACGCCTCATGTGGGCCACCGACTGCCCCTACCAAGTCCAGCGCGGACACACTTACGCAGACGCCATCGCACTCATCCGTGACCGCCTCGACTTCCTCTCCGCCACTGACCGCGACTGGATGCTCCGCCGCACGGCGGAGAAGGTGTTCTTTGCGTGAGCCGTAAAGGGGGCACTCCTATCCCCTACCCATCTGCAACTCAGAACGCCCGCCATGGGGGACAAGAGTGTCCCCCTTACTGCTGCGGGTAACGCCACACCAAGTCGCCCGTCTCCTCGCCGACGTGGGTTGTGCCGCTGGGTTTGGTCAACAGAGGCCCGGAATTGTCATCCTTGCCGTCGAAGCCGATGGACCAGAGGACGAAGCCCTGCTCGCCCTCGCGCCGGTAGCGCATGGGCTGGCCGTCGAAGAGGTCGTGCGGGAGACGGTCGAGGAACTCCGGAACGAGCGCGTCGAGACGCTCCGGGTAGGCGCGGTGCCGGAGCCAATGGCGTTCGAGGGCGACGGCGATGACGAACTGGTCTATCGCAACTTGTCTGTGCACCCAACCAAGCCACCAGCTCCTTTGCTCGGCAAAGTCCTCTCGTGGCGTGAAGAGTGACCGAATAACTTTCTCACGAGTTAGTTTCGCGTCTTCTCCCGACTGAATTGGAGGTCGCACGTATCGGCGGCGTGCGATGTCCACTTCGGAGAGGCGGACATCCAACGCCTCCCTTACGACAGCAAGTTGGTGGCGGTAAAACCAGCCATCAGGCATCCAGCGAAGATACTTTTGACCAAACATGTCCTCAGCTTGCTCCCGATGTTGACGTGCCCAACTCCAATATCGAGCCCACATGGCGGCTTCTGTTCGAAGCGCGGCAACATGGTCTTCGGGATAATTGCAACCTCGGGC
>CAIPBN010000027.1 GCA_903863315.1 uncultured Verrucomicrobiota bacterium
CGGATGCGGCAGGCAATGGTCAATGCCATTGCCGACCTTGCCGCCGCCAACGCCAAATACGTCGTCCGCATCACCGGCGACAACAGCGAGGGCAAGGCCCAGCTCGACAACTTCATCGACCCGGAGTCCACCTATCCAGTCATCGCCACGACTTCCCAGCTCATGTCCACGGGCGTCGATGCGCAGACCTGCAAGCTCATCGTCCTGGACAAGCGCATCGCTTCGATGACCGAGTTCAAGCAGATCATCGGTCGCGGCACGCGGATCAACGAAGACTACGGCAAACTCTTCTTCACCATCATGGACTTCAAGCGGGCCACCGCCTTGTTTGCCGATCCGGACTTCGATGGCGAACCGGTGCAAATCTATGATCCAGCCGAGGATCAGCCGGTGGTTCCGCCCGACGACATGGACGCCAGCTACCCTGAGCCGCAGGCCGGCAGCGAGTTGCTTGCCGAAGCGCACATTGACGAGCGCGGTCCCAAGCCCAACCGCTATGTCGTGGACAACGTCGAAGTCCGTGTGGCCACTGAGCGCGTCCAATACCTCGATGCGAACGGCAAGCTCATCACCGAATCGCTCAAGGACTACTCCCGCAAGACCGTCCGCAAAGCCTACGCCTCCCTCGACGCCTTCCTCACCGTCTGGAACGACGCCGACAAGAAGCAGGCGATCTTGGAGGAGCTGGCCGGCAAGGGTGTCTTCCTCGACGAACTCGCCGAGCAGGTGGGCCGCGACTACGACGCCTTCGACCTCATCTGCCATGTCGCCTTTGACGCCCCGCCGCTCACGCGCAAGGAACGAGCCGCACGCGTGAAAAAGCGCCACGTCTTCGCCAAGTATGGCGACAAGGCCCGCGCCGTCCTGGATGCGCTCCTCCAGAAATACGCCGACAGCGGCATCACCAGCGTGGAATCGCTGGAGATTCTCAAAGTGGACCCGCTCACCGCCCACGGCACGCCCGTGGAAATCGTCAAACTCTTCGGCGGCAGAGACGGCTACCTCACCGCCATCCGCGAACTCGAAGCCGCCCTCTACCAGGAAGCCGCCTGATGGGTTGCAAATCTCCCGCCGCCAAGTAGTCTCGCCATGTCATCTGATGCCACCCATTCCGGCCAGCCCCGCGCCAGTGAAACCACTGCTCTCCGCCGAGCAGATGGCGCGGATCTTGTCGTCGCGGCGTTCGATTACCTCCGAGGACTTTCGCAGGCAGGTGGCGACTCATCTGGGCCGCCCACTGTCGCCCGGCAGAAGGAAGGCCTTCGTGAATGGGCGCGAAGTCTGGGTCTGCTGCTGAATCCCGACCTAATCATTCCTCGCCTGGAACGCGGCGGTCAGGAACATGACTGGTTCCGCGAGGGCGAACGGGTCTTCAAGGTCACCCGCGACGGCATCTTCGGCCTCTCGCCCGGCATCGACCTCGCGCTGGTGTCTTCCGATCAGGACGCCCGCCGCTTCCACCTGTGGGAGGCCACCCCACTCGAATACCTCGAACGGCTCCACCTCCAGAACCAGCTCGTCCCCGGCCTGAACCACCTCGAAGGCATCCTCGACCAAGGCGACGACCTCGCCGTCGTCACCTCCCAGCCCCGGTTCGATCTCGTGGCTGTCACGCAGCCCGAGATTGACGCGTGGTTTGCCCGGCTAGGCTTCGCGAAGGTGACCGAATGCGGCTACTACCGCGCCGAGGACAACCTCGGCATCTTCGACGCCCACACGAAGAACCTCGTGCGCTTCCAAGAGGACCTCATCCCGTTCGACGTGATTCCCTGCCGGCCCGCCGGCGGGTTCCTTCAGTTCATCGCCGACACCCTCGCCGCCGGCCATACTGTCCGCGCCGTGCGCACCGTCACCACCACTCCCCGCCCCGCCTGACCCATGCCCAACGTCTCCAACCTCGTCAAAACCATCCAGGACATCATGCGCAAGGACGCCGGCACCTACGGCGACGCGCAGCGGCTTGAACAACTCGGCTGGATGTTCTTCCTGAAGATCTTCGACGACCGCGAAAAGGAAATGGAAGTCCTCCGCGACAACTACAAGTCGCCGCTCCCGCAGCACCTCCGCTGGTCGCAGTGGGCCACCGACGACGAAGGCATCACCGGCGACGCCCTCCTCGACTTCATCAACAACACCCTCCTGCCGAAGTTGAAAGCCCTCGCCACGGGCGGCGACAAGATCACCACCCTGATCCGCACCGCCTTCGAGGATGCCAACAACTACATGAAGAACGGCACGTTGATGCGCCAGGTCATCAACAAGATCAACGGCATTGATTTCAACGCCTCCGATGACCGCCACATGTTCGGCGACATCTACGAAAAGCTCCTCAAGGACCTCCAGTCCGCGGGCAACGCGGGCGAGTTCTACACACCGCGCGCCGTCACCCAGTTCATCGTCGAACAGGTCAATCCCCGCCTCGGCGAATCCATCCTCGACCCCGCCTGCGGCACCGGCGGCTTCCTCGTCTGTGCCATCGAGCACTTGCGCAAGCAGGCCAAGACCGAGGCCCACGAGCGCACCATCCAGGACTGCTTTGCCGGCATCGAGAAGAAGCACCTCCCGCACGTCCTGTGCATGACTAATCTCCTCCTGCACGGCATTGACGTCCCCTCCAACGTCCGCCACGACAACACCCTCGCCCGCCCGCTGCGCGACTGGGGCCCGAAGGAGCGCGTCGACGTCATCGTCACCAATCCGCCCTTCGGCGGCATGGAGGAGGACGGCATCGAGTCCAACTACCCCGCCGAGTTCCGCACCCGCGAGACCGCC
>CAIPBN010000028.1 GCA_903863315.1 uncultured Verrucomicrobiota bacterium
CGATTCAACCGCTACCTTCAGGCGCGCGGCTTCATCAAGGGCGAGGAGTCCAAGGTTTGGTGCTTCGTCGGCGATGGCGAGAGCGACGAGCCGGAATCGCTGGGCTCCATCACGCTGGGCTCGCGCGAGAACCTCGACAACCTCATCTGGGTCATCAACTGCAACCTCCAGCGTCTCGACGGCCCCGTGCGCGGCAATGGCAAAATCATCCAGGAACTCGAAGCCCTCTTCCGCGGTGCGGGCTGGAACGTCATCAAGGTCATCTGGGGCAGCGACTGGGATGACCTCATCGCCCGCGACACCACCGGCCTGCTGCTCAAGCGCATGGAAGAGGCCGTGGACGGCGACTTTCAGAAATACACCGTCGAGCCGGGCAGCTACATCCGGAAGCATTTCTTCGGCAAGTATCCCGAATTGCTCCCGCTCGTGAACCACCTCACCGACGAGCAGCTTCGCAAGCTCATGCGCGGCGGCCACGACACGCGGAAGGTTTATGCCGCTTACAAGGCCGCCGTGGAGCACAAGGGATCGCCCACGGTCATTCTCGCGAAGACCATCAAGGGCTACGGCCTCGGCGAGGCGGGCGAGGGCCGCAACATTTCCCACAACCAGAAAAAGATGAACGAGAAGGAGCTGCGTGAGTTCCGCGCCCGCTTCAACGTTCCCATCGGCGACGACGAGATTGCCGAGATGCCTTTCTACCGGCCGGCCACCGACAGCGCGGAGACGAAGTATCTGCTGGAGCGTCGCAAGAAACTCGGCGGTTTCCTCCCGAAGCGTATCGTCAACGCCCCCGCCCTCACGGTGCCGAAGCTGGATTACTTCGCCGATTCGCTCAAAGGCTCCGGCAAGGCCGTGGCCTCGACCACGATGGCCTTCGTCGGCTTGCTGCGCGGTCTGCTCAAGAACCCCGCCATCGGCCGCAACATCGTTCCCATCATCCCTGACGAGGCGCGCACGTTCGGCATGGACGCGCTCTTCCGCGAGGTCGGCATCTACGCGCACAAGGGCCAGCTCTACGAGCCGGTGGACAAGAAATCCCTGCTCTACTACCACGAGACGAAGGACGGGCAGATTCTCGAAGAAGGCATCACCGAGGCCGGTTCGATGGCGTCGTTCATCGCGGCGGGCACGGCTTACGCCACGCACGGCGTGAACATGATTCCCTTCTACACCTACTACTCGATGTTCGGCTTCCAGCGCATCGGCGACCAAGTGTGGCTCGCCGGCGACATCAAGGCGAAGGGCTTCCTACTCGGCGCGACCAGCGGCCGCACTTCGCTCAACGGTGAGGGCCTGCAACACCAGGACGGCCACAGCCTCCTGCTCGCCAGCACCATCCCGACGCTGATGGCTTACGACGCCGCCTTCGCCTACGAAGTCGCCGTCATCATCGCGGAGGGTCTGCGCCGGATGTATCAGGAGGGCGAGGAAATCTTCTACTACCTCTGCCTCTACAACGACAACTACGCGCAGCCCGCGATGCCCGCCGGTGTCGAGCAAGGCATCCTCGACGGCCTCTACAAGTTCCGCCCCGGCGCGACTGGCAAATCGCACAAGGCCCACCTCATCGGCAGCGGCCCCATCATCAACAGTGCGACGCGCGCGCAGGAAATCCTCGAACGCTACAACGTCTCCGCTGACGTCTGGAGCGCGACGAACTACAAGCTGCTCCGTAACGACGCGCTCCGGTGCGAGCGTTGGAACATGCTCCACCCCACCGAGCCGGCGAAGAAGCCGCGCGTCACGGAGTTGCTGGAAAAGGAACAAGGCGTCTTCGTCGCCGTGTCCGACAACATGAAGATTGTGCCCGACCAAATCGCGCCGTGGGTCCCCGGCGGCCTCACCACGCTCGGCACCGACGGCTTCGGCCGCAGCGACACCCGGGAACGGCTCCGCCGTTTCTTCGAGGTGGACGCGGAACTGACCGCCATCGCCGCCCTGCACGCGCTCGCGAAGAAGGGCACCATCGAACGCACCGTCGTTGCGCAGGCCATCAAGGACCTGAACGTGAACCCGGAGAAGCTCGCGCCGGTCTTGCTTTGATACCGCAGCATCTGCCTGCCACTTTGAGTGCCATGAAAACCATCCGAGCCATCTACGAGGGCGGAGTCTTCCGGCCACTGGACCCGGTGGATTTGCCGGAAGGCACTCGCGTCCGGTTCGAGCCTCGGCTGGTCGAACAGTGGAACATCGCACCGTATGCGCCACGCCCAATTCGCTTCCTCAAGCTGTGGAATGCCGAGAATTGGCGGCTGAAGCTCTATGGCATTGCCTGCGGTCGCCCCGAGCCTCAGCCCGAGTTGGTGGCAGGGGCCCAACGAGTGGCTGTTCAACAACTCCGCTCGCTGCCCGGCACGCTGCGTCATTACCACCTCGGTTTTCTCGGCGTGCATGAAGGACGCACCTCCAATTTTGTCTTTCTCGACTTCTGGGCCGACGAGAACGAGCTCCATCACCACGTTTTTGTCTCGCCCACCGCCCAGCCAGACCAACTCGCTTACGTCACGCCGAGCGGTCTTTCCGCGTGCGTGTGGGATTTGCGCCTTCAGGCTTTCGAGCGCGACGCATGGGTGACTCACGTGCTCCAACGCAACGCCGCTCCTGACTACGACGGCTACTTGGCAACGACCCTGAATGCCGAAGTCTGAACACTTTTAACAACCCGCTCCGCACACCAACACCGTATGGACGTTAAACTCCCCAATCTCGGCGAAGGCGCCGACTCCGGCACCGTCGTCAACCTGCTCGTCAAGGCAGGCGACACCGTCACCGCCGGCCAAGGCCTCCTCGAACTCGAAAGCGAAAAAGCTGTCGCCACCATCCCGGCTCCTGAAGCCGGCGTGGTCTCGCAAGTCTTCATCAAGGTCGGCGACAAGGTCAGTGTAGGCCAGCGACTGCTCGCCATTGGCGGGAACGCCGGGGCCGCTCCGGCTCCGGCCCCTGCCGCTGCGCCCGTTGCGAAAGCGCCCGTCGTAGCACAACCCGTCGCTGTCGAGGCCCCTGTCGCGGACCTTCCGCCCGCGCAGCCCGGCGTGGAGCCGACCGCTTCGCCCTCCATCCGCCGCATGGCGCGCGAGCTGGGCATTGACCTCACGCAGGTGCGCCCGAGCGAACGCGGCGGACGCATTGTAATCGCCGATGTGCGCGCTTACATCGCACGACTCCAGAGCCTGGCCGCTGCTCCGAAAGCCACGCCCGCAGCCGCTGCTGCCGAGAAGCCCGCCGCCGAGCGCGTGGACTTCTCGAAGTGGGGCGAAATCTCGAAGAAGCCCATGTCCATGCTGCGCAAAGTCATTGCGCGCCGCATGACCGAGAACTGGAACGCCATCCCGCACGTCACGCAGTTCGACGAGGCCGACATCACCGCGCTGCTGGAGCTGCGCAAGAAATTCGCCCCCGCCTACGAGGCCAAGGGCACGCGGCTCACGCTGACTTCCTTCGCGCTGAAGGCCGTCGCCGCCACGCTCAAGAAGCATCCCATCTTCAACAGCTCGCTCGACGAGGCCGCCGAGGAAATCGTGCTCAAGGAATACGTCCACCTCGGCCTCGCTGTGGACACCGACGCCGGCCTCATCGTCCCCGTCATCCGCGACGCGGACAAAAAGAGCCTGCTGGAGCTGTCCAAGGACATTGAGGAGTTCGCGAAGAAAGCCCGCGACCGCAAGGTCTCCGGCGACGAGCTGAAGGGCGGCACGTTCACCATCTCGAACCAGGGCGGCATCGGTGGCGCGCACTTCACGCCCATCGTGAACAAGCCGGAAGTCGCCATCCTCGGCCTCGGCAAAGGCACGTTGAAAGCCGTCGTGCGCGAGAAGCAAATCGTCCAGCGCATGATGCTACCCCTCGCCATCAGCTACGACCACCGGGTCATTGATGGCGGCAGCGCTGCGCGGTTCACCGTGGACCTGCTCGCAGCCATCGAGGGCTTCACCGAGAAGGACGTTGCCCTGTAACTCAGCCAACGATTCAAACCCTTACCTCTTTCCCAAACATGGAACCGACCAAAACTGAAATCGTCGTCGTAGGTGCTGGCCCCGGCGGATATGCCGCTGCCTTCTACGCTGCCGACCTCGGCAAGAAAGTTATCCTCCTCGAACGCGATCCCAAGCTCGGCGGCGTGTGCCTTAACCGCGGCTGCATCCCGTCGAAGGCGCTGCTCTACGCGGCGCACACCATCACCGGCGCGAAGGAATCCGCGCATCGCGGCATTACCTTTGCCGCCCCGCAGATCGAACTGGACAAGCTCCGTGCGTGGAAGGACTCCATCATCGCCAAGCTCTCCGGGGGCATCACCCAGCTCGCCTCGAAGCGCGGCGTCACCGTCATCCACGGACGCGGCTACTTCGAGGGTTCCAACACCCTGCGCGTCGAGACCGAGGCCGGGCAGCAGTTCATCAGCTACGAGCACGCCATCGTCGCCGTCGGCTCCAAGCCCGCGCTGCCGAAGGCTTTCGACCTCGGCAACCCGCGCGTCATGACCTCCACCGAGGCGCTGGAGATTGAGGAAATTCCCGAGAAGCTGCTCGTCA